>CALIWP010000045.1 GCA_938046705.1 uncultured Campylobacter sp.
CGCCAAAAAGCTAAACGCCGTGCCGCGCGTGTAGAAGTATTTTCTAAAAAATCCCTGCACGGCGGCGAGTATGTAGCCGTGTCCCATCGAAAAGCTCTCATCGTCCTTGGTTTCAAGCGCGATTTTTAGGGTATCGATGTATTTTTGCGCGTAAAAATCCTCTATGCCGTACTCTTTTGAAAGCCTTTGTGCGACCGACCAGTCGCCCTCTCGCGCGCTTTTTAATGCGTCAAAATACCACTGCTTTATCTCGCTTTCGTTGATCGGATGATAGCTCACATCGTAGCCCATTTATTTCTCCTTTGAGTTTTTATTTTGCTCGTTCGTGTTTTGATTTTGATTTGGCTCACGATAAGTTGTTTTTGATATAGAGTATAAAAATGCGATATACCAAATTATCGGGATTGAAAGTAGAAAAGCGGAAATAAATATAAAAGCATATAGAAAGTCACTTGCTGAGCCTAAAAATTCTATGTAATAATATCTTGAACTCATACTTCCTTCGTTCCACCCTGCGGCATTTTCAAGAAGCAAATAGTTTGTAGCAAGCAAAGCTACAAATGTTACGATATGATAATACTTTTTTGGAGGCAACGTGTATCTAAAAATGATACATATCGCTGTTTCTATTGCAACAAGCGATATAGCTCCTTTTGCGTATCCACTAATGCAGGCAATCATAAAAATAAGCATACCTACACCAATAATAAAACCGTCTTTGCCGTCCAAAAACTCTTTTTTGTTTTTACTGTTTTGTTTATTTTTTAAAAGTAGCAGCTCAAGTTCATCTCTTCGTTTTTCCATATTTCAGCCTTTTAACTATACAAAATCGACCCCAAACGAATCATATTCGAGCCGCATTTTATCGCCAGCTCAAAATCCCCGCTCATGCCCATCGAGCAAATTTGCGCGCCGCGAGGTTGCAGATTTTCGTAAATTTTACGCGTCGTCTCAAAGCTCTTTTGCACGACTTTCGCGTCCTCTACGTGTGCGCCGATACTCATAACGCCGATAGGTTTTAAAAAATTACACTCTTGCGCGATTTGTAAAAACGCATCCTGCGCAGCCTCAGGCGAGATACCTTGTTTCGTGTCTTCGCGCGCGGAGTTTATCTGCAGCAGGCAAGGCAGCTTGTGATCAAGCCTCTTATCTACCGCAAGCGCGGCCTCTACGCTCTCGCAACTTTGCCAAAGAGCGGGTTTGAGCGCTAGCAGATGGTTTATTTTGTTGCTTTGAAGTCGTCCGATAAAGTGCCAATCGATAGGCAAATTTGATAAAATTTCGCTCTTATTTTTGAGCTCTTGCACGCGGTTTTCGCCAAAGCTCGTTTGCCCCTCTTTAAAAAGCTCTAAAACCTCTTTAGTCGTTACGTTTTTGCTTACGGCGATTAACTTCACGGCCTCGCCCGTGCGCGCGTTTTCGATACGTTCTAAAATTTCCGCGAGCTTCATTGTCCCGCTCCGCTTAGGCGCATCACGTCGTTAAAGGTCGCAAACGCCATCAGGCAGAGCAAAAACGCCCAGCCGCAGTAGGTGAGGCCGATATAGACTTTTTCGTTCATCTCGCGGCGGAAAATGAGCTCGTAAAGGTTGAAAAATATATGACCGCCGTCAAGCGCCGGGATAGGCAGCAGGTTTAGCACGCCTAAATTTACCGAGATCAGCGCAGCGATGATGAGTAGGGTAGATACGCCGATGCCTGCGGCCTTTGAGGTGATGTCGGTGATCTGGATGATGCCGCCCATCTCTTTTAGCGGCACGACACCGACTATCAGCTTTTCAAGTCCCGTAAATATGAGCTTTGAGGCGTTTACGGTCTCAACGAGCGCAAATTTGAGCGAACTAAAGCCGGTGTTTCGTATCGTGACGACCTCGCCTGATGGCGAAATGCCGATGAGCGGTTTTTCTATCTTTTCGCCAAATATCGTCATGCTTTGCCCGATTTTAGGCGTCAAATTTATCGTTTTTATTTCGCCTGCGCGCTCGAGCGTGATCGCGGTGGAGGTTAAATTTACGTTTTTGCTTATCTCGTCCCATTCGCTGATTTTGATGCCGTTTATGTTTAAAATTTTATCGCCTTTTTGCAGTCCGGCGCTTGCCGCAGCAGAGTTTTCCAGCACCTTGCCCACGGTTGGAGCTAGCCTCTCAACTCCGATATGTCCGAGCGCGATAAAGATAAAAAACGCCAAAGCAAAGTTAAAAAACGGTCCGGCAAAAAGGATAAAAATGCGTCCTAGCGGGCTAAGCCTCGTATAGCTGTCGGCGTCCTTGTTTTTTAGTCCCGGTTTGGAGTCCTCTTGCCCTTTTAGGCTAACGTAACCGCCAAGGGGTATCGCACTGATGGCGTACTCGGTGCCGCCGATAGTTTTTGAGTAGATGCTTTGCCCAAAGCCCACGCTAAATTTTAAAACGCCCACTTTTAGCATGCGAGCAGCGAGAAAGTGGCCCAGCTCATGGAAAAATATAAGAAACGAAATCACCAAAACCGTGATCAAAAAGTGCCAAGAATACGCATAAATGCCGACGGCTAGCAACGCCGCCACAAAGATAATGCTTTTCAAAATTTACCTTTAAATTTGATTTTACCGCTCGAGTTTATCGCTGAGTAAAACGGCGATAAATTTCGTGCTCGGATTTGCGTCAAGCGCGATCTTTAGGCTCATCGTAAGCGGTACGGCTAAAAACATACCGCCGATGCCGAACAAAAATCCCCAAAAAAGTAGGCTCAAAAGCACTACAAGCGTGCTGATACCAAGGCCTTTGCCAAGAAATTTAGGCTCGATAAAGTTGCCGATGACGACATTTACGACCGCATACAGCGCTGCAGTCCAAGCGCAGGCCGCCGCGTCGTTTAACAAAAGCGCCACCAAAAGTGCTGGAACGGCCGCGATGATAGAGCCGATCGTCGGGACAAAATTTAGCACGAAAGCCAAAATCCCCCAAAGCGGCGCATAAGGCACGCCGATGAAATTTAGCCCGATAAATATAAAAACACCCGTCGCAAACGATGCCGCGGACTTGATCGCGAGATAGCGTTTGAGATTTGATATAAACGTATCTACGATCTGGTTTGTTTGCGGGTTTTTACTCGCAAAATACTCGACTTTTTGAGAAAATACCTGCACCTCAAAAAGCATAAAAGTAACGAGCAAAAAGACAAAAAAGCTCTTTGAGGCAAGCTCTGTGCCGCTTCTTAAAAACCCGCCTACTACGGCAAAAAGTTTATTGATATCAAAGTCTGCGGGCGCGGCGACGCTGTTTGGGTCGATGAGGCCGCGGCTAGCTAAGATATGGTGATAGTGGTCGGCGAGGGCTTTAAATTTGCTCTGAAGCTCTGGCATGTAGCTAACTAGCCCGTTGATGGTCTTTAGCATGGTGTTTGCGATAAATCCAAGCGATAAAAACACGACTGCGGTAACTAGCGCAAAGGCTAAAACGCGCGGAAATTTGAGCTTTTCAAGCGCATTTATCGCAGGCGTCGCCACGATAGCGATAAAAACCGCCATTAAAAATGGCAGAACTACGACGCTAGCGGCCTTTAGCCCGGCTGCTACCACGACGAAGCTAGCTAGATAGATTATGGCGTTTCCTGTTCTCAAATTTACGCCTTTTTGGTTTGATTTTTAATGTGCTTTACATAAGCGTTTACGTACTCAAAGCCCGAATACAGCGTCAGCGCGACGCTAAGCCAGAGCAAAAACTCGCCAAAAGGCCACTGCATGGTTAAAAAGCCGATCGCAACCATCTGGCAGACGGTTTTGACCTTGCCCGCCATCGACGCGGCGACCTCTACGCCTTCGCCCGCCATCACGACGCGAAATCCCGTGATAAAAAACTCGCGAACGAGGATGAGATACACGGCCCAAGGGCTCGCACGGTCTATCATCATGAGTCCTAAAAACGCGCCCAGAGTCAGCATTTTATCGGCGAGCGGGTCGATGACGGCTCCTAGCTTGGTCTTTTGATCCCACGCGCGCGCGATAAATCCGTCGAAAAAGTCCGTGACGCTGGCGATCACGAACACAAGCGCGGCAAAGTAGTTCATCCAGCTAACGTGCACGCCTGAGAAGGAATTTACGCTAAGTAGCAGCCAAAACATCAGAGGCGCGAGAAATACGCGCAGGAAGGCTAGGGCGTTTGGTAAATTTAGGCTCATTTATTTTTTCTTTCTTTTGGATTTTGGAGTTTAAAATTTGACGGCTCGGTACGTGAGGCGGCGGAAAAAGCGCTAGCCTTGTTTTGGCTTGGTTTTGCCTGTTGCATATCTGCTCTTTTACTAAATTTATTCGGCGCTTCTTCAAATTTGAGTAAATTTGACAAATTTGGATTAAATTTAAAAGAGCTGTCCGCGCCGCAAAATTTGCTTTTAAATTTTTATCAAATTTAGCCTGCAAGCGCGTTAAATTTATAGCGCCGAATTTGCCCAAAATGCGAGCAACCGGCAAAGGCGCGCAGGCTAAATTTGCTTTTTTCATTTAAATGTAGTACCGCCGTCGATGATGAAGGTGTGGCCCGTCACCCAGCTAGCTTTTGAGCTACACAGAAACAAACATGCGCCTGCTATGTCGGTCGGCTGACCCATGCGATTTAGCGGGCTTAGCTCGGCTGTTTTGTCGCGAACTTCCTCATAGTTAGTAAAAGCCCTAAGCGCGTCCGTCTCGATCGGGCCGCCGCTAACGACGTTTACGCGGATATTTTTTTCGCCAAGCTCGGTTGCCGCATAGCGCGCCATAGCTTCTACCGCAGCTTTTGCAGTGCCGTGGCCTGCGTAGTTTTCGATATAGACGAGGTTGCCGGTCGATGAGAGCGAGATGATGCTGCCGCCGCCCGTTTTTTCCATGCGTTTTGCCGCTTCTTGCGCGCCGACTACGAATGCGTTTACGGTTGCCGTGAAAATGTTATTGATACCGCGAGGGCGAAGTTTCATAAATTTAGTATATCCGCCTGCGACCGGACGACCCGAGATGATAGCGTTTGAGATGAAAAAATCGACTCTATCAAAGTCTGCGTCGATCTCTAAAAATAGATCTTTGTAGGTCTCGGGCTCTAGTATATTTAGCGCGTAGGCTCTGGCTTTTATGCCGTACGTCGTCTCGAGCTCGGCGGCTTGGGTCTTGGCTAGCTCTTCGTTTGAGTTATATGTAAAGGCGATGTTTACGCCCTTTGCGGCGAATTCCTCCACGATGGCGCGTCCGATACCGCGCGTTCCGCCGCTGATTACTAGAGTTTTGCCTTTAAATTCGTTTTCGCAGTTCATTAAAATCCTTTTATGTTATATTGCTTTATGGTTTGTTCGATTTTTTTGAGATTTTCGGCGCTCGGCTCGCAAAGCGGCAAGCGGTACTCGAGGCTTGATATGAGTCCTGCGATGTACATAGCGGCCTTGACTGGGATTGGGTTGCTCTCGCAAAACATTATTTTATTTACCGCATACAGATCGTCGTTTATGGCTTTTGCGCGCGCAAACTCGCCTTTTAGCGCAAAGTGGGTCAAATTTGAGATCTCGTCCGGGAGCAAATTTGCCGTGACCGAGATTACGCCCTTGCCGCCGTTTGAGAGGATCGGATAGTTTATCGCGTCCTCGCCGCTGATGACGGATAGACCAGGCTCGTGCGCGAGCAGATCGACGCAGCGCTCGATGCTGCCAGTGGCCTCTTTTACGCCGTAAACGTTCTCGCACTCTTTAAATAGCCTAAAAACCGTGCACGGCTGGATATCTACGCCCACACGGCCCGGGACGTTATAGAGTAGCACGGGGATTTCGACGCTTGAGGCGATTGCTTTATAGTGGCGGTATAGGCCTTCTTGCGTCGGTTTGTTGTAGTAGGGCGCAACCGAGAGGATGCCGTCTGCGCCGTGATCTTGAGCAAATTTGGCTAATCCTACCGCCTCGTGAGTGGCGTTACTGCCGGCACCCGCGAGTACTTTTACGCCGGTGTTTTTGCAGGTATTTACGGCGATTTCTATGCAGATTCTATGCTCGTCGTGCGTTAGCGTCGCGCTCTCGCCTGTCGTGCCTACGGGTACGACCGCGTCAATGCCGTTTGCTATTTGTCTTTTGATTAATTTTTCATAACCGATTTCGTCTAGTTTACCGTCTTTAAAAGGCGTAATCAGCGCCGTCATAGCGCCCGTTATTGCTTTTTTATTCACTTTTTTCCTTTCTTAGGATGATCGTCGTGGATTTTTCTTTTCTTGCGTATTTTTTGCAGATTTCGTTTAGATCGGCTGGTTTTAGCGCGGCTGTTTTTTCAGGTAGCTCAAAAAGCGGCTTTATATCGCCTCTAACGAGATATCCGCCGTATAAATTTGCTACCTTCGACGCGCTATCTAACGAGTAAATGAGATCGCTTTTTAAGCTATTTTTTATCTTGGTTATCTCGTCTTCGTCTATTTTTTGCGTTTTTGCGTTTTCGAGCACTCGCCAGATCTCATCCTCTACGGCCTCGGCCTTGACGCCAGGGTTGCAAACGGCTAGTACGATGAGCAAGCTCTCGTCGATGTTGCTCATATTATAGACGTCCACGCTGTTTACGAGACATTTTTCATCTATCAAAACGCGCTGCAAAACAGAGCTTTGTCCGTTACCTAGATACTCGGCCAGCGCGCCTAACGCAGGCTGATCTTCGTGATTAAACGGCGGAATTTTAAAGGCGAGCGCTAGCATCTCTACCTCGCTATCTTTGTAAATTTCAGCCCTTTTCGCGCCGTTTTGCTCGGGCTCGATGCAGTGGAGCTTTGGTAGAGGTTTTTTGTTTTTTATATTTTCAAAGTGCTTTTTACCCAGCTCAAATGCGCTTTTTTTATCGATGTCGCCGCTGATTAGCAGGATTGCGTTTTGCGGCTGATAGTACGTCTCGTGAAATTCTTTTATATCATCTATCGTCCAGTTTCTGATGTCGCCGATAAAGCCGATCGGAGTCCAGTGATACGGGTGATAACTAAAAGCGACGTTAAAGAGCGTAAAGTACAAAAAGCCGATCGGAGAGTTGTCCGTGCGCCATCTGCGCTCCTCGGTCACCACGTCGCGTTCTGGCTGGAATTCTTTATCTTTTAGGCTCAAATTTTCCATTATATCGGCATAGAGTCTAAGCGTCTCGTCTAGGTTGCCTTTTGAGCATTTGACGAAATAATGCGTATAATCAAAGCCCGTGCTAGCGTTGTTTACGCCGCCAAAACCCTTTACGATCTCGTCAAATTCGCCCGCTTTCATATTTTTGGTGGATTTAAAATTTAAGTGTTCAAGCATGTGCGCGATACCGCTTTTGCCCATGGTTTCGTTTCTCGAGCCTACGCGGTAAAACACGTCTACGCTGATGACGCTAGAGCCCTTGCTAGCGGGGATGTGATAGATCTCAAAGCCGTTTTTGAGCTTTGTTTTGGAGTATTTTATAAGCATAAATTTCCTTAAATTTTGTTTTTTATATCGCAGCCCACCGCTTCGCTAATCGAGGCGAAATTATCCTCTTTTAAAAGTTTTAAAATACCTTCGTTGATCTGTTTTGCGATGTTTGGGCCTTTGAATATAAAGGAGGTGTAAATTTGAACCAAATTTGCGCCTGATTTTATGCGAGCGTATGCTTCCTCGGCGCTGTCTATGCCGCCGCTTGCGATCAAAACCGTCTTGCCGTAAAGCTCGCTAGCAACCGTGCTAAAAAGCTCTCGCGAGCGTTTGGCGATGACCTTGCCGCTTAGTCCGCCGAAATTTTGTAAATTTGGCGACTTTGATAGCGAATAATCCACGCTCGTATTATTTACGATGACGCCCTTTGCGCCGCTTTCTACGGCCGTTTTGCAGATCTGCACGGCTTTGTCGTCGTCCATATCGGGCGCGATTTTAAAGATTATCGGCTTTTTTGCGATCGGCGTAAGGCGCGCAAATAGATCTTTTATAAAGCTATCTTCTTGCAGTTCGCGTAGGTTTGGAGTGTTTGGCGATGAGACGTTTATGACGAAGCAGTCGCAAATTTCGTTAAATTTAGCGACTAAAATTTCATAGTCCTTGATCGCTTCTTCATTTGGCGTGATTTTGTTTTTGCCGATGTTGGCAAAAAGCGGTATCGCAAACGGATAAAGTTTGCCGACGCGTGCGCTCAGGGCATCTGCGCCCTCGTTGTTAAAGCCCATCGCGTTTTGTATGCTCTCTTCTTCGATTAAGCGAAAAAGGCGAGGTTTTGCGTTGCCCTCTTGCGGTTTTGGTGTCACGGTGCCAAACTCCACGTGCCCAAACCCAAGCGCTGCCAGCGGGCGTAGCATAGTGGCGTTTTTATCAAAGCCGCCGGCGATTCCAACGGGGTTTAAAAAGCT
The DNA here is from genome assembly GCA_938046705.1 of uncultured Campylobacter sp. The sequence goes on from CALIWP010000045.1 coordinate 8,307, forward strand.
AGTTCCTAGCAAATTTTGCGAAAGAGCCGCGTCCGTGACGACGCAGTTTTTAGCGACGATGCTATAAAGGCCCGGGAATACGCAGTCTGAGATACTTAGCGTTTTTTCGACGATTTTGTGAGCGGTTTCGGGGTCAAATTTAAAAAATATGGATTTTAGCGTTTCGTAATTCAAATTTTATCCTTAAATTTTGAGCGATTTTATCAAATTTAGGCTTAAACAAGGGCTTCGCCTTTTAGTTTCGCGTAAATTTCGCAGCTCTTGCTAAGCGCCTCGTCGGTATCAAAACCGACCACTTTTCCGCCGCTGATAACGGCGATTTTATCGGCATTTTGCACCGTGCTTAGGCGGTGCGCGATGATAAATATTATCTTTTCTTTTTGTAAATTCGCGATGGCTTTGGTTATCTGCTGTTCGCTTTCGTTATCTAGGGCGCTCGTGGCCTCGTCAAATATCAAAATCTGCGGATCGTCGTAGAGAGCGCGGGCGATGGCGATGCGTTGGCGCTGGCCGCCCGAGAGATTGGTGCCGAATTCATTTAAAATAGTCTGCGCGCCCTCGGGTAAATTTGACACGAAATCATAAGCATTTGCCGTCTTTAGCGCGAGCTCGACTTTGGCTTCGTCGTATTCGCGGCCGTAGGCGACGTTGTTTGCGACCGTGTCGTTAAAGATATAGACGCGCTGGGTAACTAGGCCGATATTTTGCCGCAGCGAACCCAGATCGAAATTTTTGATATTTTCGCCGTTTATCTCGATCGCTCCGCCGTTTGCGTCGTAAAATCTCATGAGCAAATTTACGATTGAGCTTTTTCCGCCGCCGCTACTGCCCACGAGCGCAACGGTTTGGGACTTGCTCGCGCTTAGATTTACGCCTTTTAGCACCTCTTTGTCGTCGTAGTTTAGCCTGACGTCTTTAAAATTTATCAAATTTATTTCAGACGGCACCGGTTTGTCGCCGCTTAAAATTTGAGGCTCTTTATCAAGTAGCTCAAAGGTTCTCTCGGCCGCGACCACGGCGTCTTGCATCTTGTTATAAAGGCCTGAAATGCGTTTAATAGGCGTATAAAGCATGAAAAGCGCGGTTAGAAACGAAAAGAAGCTTCCCATCGTCAAATTTCCGTCTATGACCTCTTTGCCGCCGATGATAACGACAGCTGCAACGCCGACGGAGCCGAAAATTTCCATCATCGGGCTTACCATCTCGTTTACTTTTACGCTTTTTAAATTTAGCTTGAAAAATTTAGCGTTTTCGTCGGTAAATTTAGCGTACTCAAACTCCTGTGCGTTGTTTGCTTTGATGATCTCGATATTGGTAAAAATTTCGCTCAGCTTCGAGCTGATGTCGGAGGTCTTTTCCTGCGAGGCGCGGGAGATTTTTTTCATCTTTTTTGCGAGTCTTGAGAGCGGATAGACGGCTGCAGGCATGATAACTAGCGCAAAAAACGCAAGCTGCAAGCTCTGATAAAGCACGACGCAAAGTAGCCCGACGATCGTGATAGCCTCGCGGATGAGCTCTGGAATCATGGAGCTAACGATACTTCTGATGCGGTCGATGTCGTTGATATTTCGGCTGATTAGCTCGCCCGTGCGGTAGTCGTTAAAAAACTTCATATCCAAATTTAGCAGGTTTTTTAGTAGCTTTTCGCGAAATCTCCTCACGATATCTTGCCCGATGTACGCGGTAAAATAGGCCTGCAAAAACGTCCCAAGCCCCTTTAAAAAGTAAATCGCGATGATGGCGTAAGGCAAAAGATAAAGCAGGTCTTTGTTTTTTTCGATGAAAATTTTATTTAGCACGGGCTCGATCACCCATGCCGACGCCGCAGTGCCGCCGCTAGCCATCAGCATGCCGGCGATCGCGATGATAAAATACGAAATATAATCCCTAAAATATGGCGCAAACCGCCGCAAGACCTCTTTTAAGCTCATCTGCTTCATATCTTTTCCCACATGCAGCCGTTTGGAGTATCCATGAGGCTGATGCCGTTTGCGGCTAGCATATCGCGGATTTTATCGGATAGCTCGTAGTTTTTGGCCGCTTTGGCTTCGTTTCTTTGATTTATCAGATCCTCGATATAGGCTCGCTTTTCGTCGCTCACGCCAAACTGAAAATACTCAAATACGTCCACTTGCAAGATGCCTAGCACTCGCGCTATTAGCTCCAAATTTGCCGCGATTTCACCTTTTTTGGCTTTGTCTTTCGGGTTTGCGTCTAGCTCATCGTTTGCGCTACGGACGAATTCGTCTACGCTCGCAAGGGCTTTTGAGGTATTTAGATCGTCCCCCATCGCTGACATAAATTCGCTCTTAAATTTATCGTTTGTGCTCAAATTTGCCGCCGCGCCAAGAACCCGTTTTTTTAGGCGGTAAATTTTATCCAGGCGCTTTTTTGCCGCGTTTAGATCGTCTTCGCTAAAGTTAAAATTCGCTCTGTAGTGGCTAGAAATCAGATAAAATCTCACCGCCTCGCCCAAATTTCGCTCCAGCGCGTCTTTAACGAAAAAGCTATTTCCCAGGCTCTTGCTCATTTTTTCGTTATTTACTTGGATAAAGCCGTTGTGTAGCCAGTATTTAGCCAGGCTCTTGCGCTCGGCGCAGCGACACTGCGCGGCCTCGTTTTCGTGGTGAGGAAAGAGCAAATCAAGCCCGCCCGCGTGGATATCGATCTCAATTTTTTCCCCGCTAGATAGGTGCTTTTTTATCATCGCGACGCACTCGGTGTGCCAGCCGGGCCGCCCGCGGCCAAACGGACTTTCGTACCATTTCTCATCAAATTTCCACAGCACGAAGTCTTTTTTGTCCTCTTTTTGTAAATTTGACTCGACGCGAGCGACGTTTGCTTCGGTGTCAAATTTACCGCTAAGGCTCAGATACTGCGCGTCTTTTGCGGTGTCAAAGTATATGCCGTCGCCCGCGATCTCGTAAGCAAAGCCGTTTTTTAGCAAAATTTCGATGTACTCTATCATCTCTTTTAGCGTCTGCGTCGCCTTTGGTTTGACGTCTGGCTCAAGTACGTTAAGCGCGCTCATATCTCGCTCGTAGCTTGCGATGTATCTATCCGTGATCGATTCCAGGCTCTTGCCACTTTCCGCCATTTTCTTTAAAATTTTATCGTCGATGTCGGTGTAGTTTCGCACGAATTTGACCTTGTATCCAAGCTCGCTTAACGTGCGCCTAAGCAGATCAAAGCTAATCGCGCTTTTAGCGTGTCCTAAATGCGCGTCGTCATAAACCGTCGGCCCGCAGACGTAAATGCGCACAAAGTCGCTTTTTACGGGCTCAAATTCTACTTTTTTTCTCTTTACGCTATCAAAAATTTGCATCTAAAAATTTCCTTAAAAATATCAAAATCACTGCTTCTAAAACCAAAACTGCGCTTAAAAGCGTTATTTTTTTAGGCTCAATTATAGCTAAAAATTTCCTTATCCCAAAAAATTTGACGTTTAAAGCTAGCGTCAAAAACCCGCCCAACGAGCTAGCAAGCGCTAGTCCGAACGCGCCATAAATTTGCATCAGCGCGACAGCCAAAACGAGGTTAAAAACAAGCGTGATAACGGCGATTTTAGAGGCTAGCTTTTGCTGCAAATGCGCATAAAGCCAAAGCGAGAAAAGTTTAGCAAGCCCAAAAGGCAAAAGTCCGATCATATATGCCGCCAAAACGCTCGCAGTCGCTGCCGTATCGGATGCCGTAAAGCTTCCGCGCTCAAAAAGCAGTTTGATGATAGGCTGTGCCAAAACGATGCCGCCGATGGTCGCCGCAAAGAGCAGAAAATATAAAATTTCAAAGCTTTTTCGCATCCATTTTAGAGCTTCGGCTTCGTTACCGGCCTTGATCTGGCGCGTGATTTTAGGAAAAAGCGCAGTCGAAAGCGCGATCGCAAATATCGCTAAAGGCAGCTGAAAAATGCGGTTGGCGTAGAAAAGATAGCTGATCGATCCAGCCGCCAAAAACGACGCCAGCCACGTATCCATAAATGAGCTTAGCTGCATCGCGGATGATCCGACTAGACCGTGGAAAAAGTTGCTAAAAAAGCCCTTTGTATCGGCTCTTTTGCCGCGGGCAAATTTAACTAGACCGCCAAAAAATAGCTTTGAGATTCCGTTAAATTTAAGCGCGATAAGGTGCGCTATGAGCTGTAAAATGCCGCCTACAACGACGCCGAAACTCAGATAATAAGCCACGATTTTAGGCTCTTGTCCGCGGGCTAAGATTAGAGAGCCGATCATGGCTAAATTTAACAGTGCCGTAGAAAATGCCGTCGTCGCAAAGTGTCCGCGGTACTGCAAAAGCGAGGCTAAAAATGTAACGGCAAAGATGAGCGCTAGGTAGTAGAAGTTGATTTTTACGAGCGGGACGGCTTCGTTTATGTCGCTAGGCGCCAAACCGGTAGCGATAACTGCGGTAAAAAACGGGGCGAATAAATTTACCAAAAGCGTGAGAATGCCGATAAAGGCTAGAAATTTAAGAAAAATCTCGGCGCTAAAGAGCGATTTTTTGTTTGATTTTGTAAAATTTGGCAAAAAAGCGTTGGCAAAGGCCCCCTCACCAAAGATACGGCGCAGTAAATTTGGTATCTTAAACGCGATGAAAAATATGTCGCTATAAATGCCCGCACCCAAAGTAGAAGCCGTGAGCAGGTCGCGCACGAGCCCTAAAACTCGCGAAACCATGATACCGATACTGTTTGAAAAAAAGCCTTTGATAAACACGAAAATCCTAGTAAATTTTTAGCGCAATGATAGACAAATTTAGTTTTAAAAGACGTAAAATCAAGAGTTTTTAATGAAATTTTAGAGATAATCGACTAAAAATCAAAAAATTGCGAGAGTATCACGTGCCAGAAAACCAAAACGCGCAACAAAACTTCCTAGCCGAGATAGAGTCTGAGACCGCCAATCCGTACGGCGAGATATTAAATTTAGCAAAACACTTCGGCGTCGATAGGAAATTTATAGATTTTGATATCATAGAGATCAAAACGGAGTGTAAGGTGGCGGGCGAGAGCCAGCCTCGCCAAATCCCTGCGGAAAAACTAAATATCTTTGACGACGATAATTTTTTCGTAGAAAAAGTAGAAAGTATAAAACAAAACTATCTGGTTAAATTTTACGATACGAGGCAGGTAAAACCAACGCCTTTGCCTAATGTCGCCATAAATGCGAATAAAAATTTAACTAAAATTTTAGCCACCGTTTCGCAAAACGCCGACACGGTTTATTTTAAAGAATTTGACAAAAAGCTGATAAATTTTATCTACAAAAAGTTGATAAAAGTAGGCATCCTGGTGGGCATCAGAAATAAAACGATGCTAGAAGAGGTCGCTAAAATTTATTCGGTTTTAAGAGTAAAAGAATTTATCGACAAAGACTACTCCTTTGTCGTAACTGCAGGCGTAAACGTAAATCCGTCGGCAGACGACGCGCTGGTGTTTTACTATAAAAATAAAAATAAATCCACAGATGAAAACGACAAGGTCGACTACGCAAACAGAGGCTATTTGCTTGGCGTAACAGAAAATGAATTGATATTTGAATACGTAAAACTAAGAGAAGGCGCAAACGGTCGCGACGTGAGGGGAAATCTACTGCCGACGCAAAAGCCTAAAGTAACGATAACGAAAATGCCCGAACACACCGAAAATATCTACTCGAAAGAAGGCGAGGAGGGGATAAAATTTTACTCCAAAAAGGCTGGCTACGTCCAAGAGGAAAAAGGCGTTTTTGATATCAAAGACGAACTTGACGTAAATGAAATCACATTTAAAACCACGGGCTCGGTCGATACGGGTCTTGATACCAATGTAACGCTAAACGTAAAGGAAAAAGATCTAACAAAAGACGCCATAGGTACGGGCATGACGGTTGAGGCAAACGAAGTAAACGTCGAGGGAAATGTCGCTGCAAACGCCGTAGTAAAGGCAAACAAGGTAACGATCGGCGGGCAAACCCACGCCAAAGCTCTCATCGA
>CALIWP010000046.1 GCA_938046705.1 uncultured Campylobacter sp.
CAAAATTTAGAGCATTTAAAATTTCAAAATTTTATAAAATTTTAAAAAGCCGCTGAGGTTTGAAATTTAAAGCTCGCGAGCCGTCTGCCCGCGAGCATAACTATTATAAATAGCCGTAAAGATGTGCAAGCACAAAACCCACACCGCAAGCAGTAAGAACGCCGATCAAGCCAGGGAAAATGAAGCTATGGTTGATGACGAATCTACCGATATGCGTAGTGCCCGAGCGGTCGAACTGGATCGCCGCAAGATCACTTGGATAAGTAGGTAGGATATAGTATCCGTAGCAAGCCGGTGCAAACGCGATTATTAGACCCGGATCGATGCCGATAGTGACAGCAAGCGGAACGAAGGTCGCGATAGCCGCGGCTTGGGAATTTAGAAATTTACTGATGAGCAAAGAGACGATGATATAGGTCCATGGATAGGCCTTAACGACCTCGCCAAGGGATGCCTTAAGCATCTCGATGTGAGCGGTAAACATAGTCTCCGCCATCCATGAAATTCCATAAATCGCCACGAGCGCGATCATACCGCTATGAAAAATTTCGTTTTTAGCGATATTGCCCGCTTTTATGCCGGAGGCGATCATCATGATAGATGCTGCAAGAAGCATGAAAATTTGAATGGTTAAGACCATATTTAAATTTGTGGTCTTTTTCATAGTATCTTTTACGACTATGCTTGCGTTTGCGATGCTCTCGCTCTTATCACCTGTCGTAATTACTACATTTCCGTCTTGAGCGACGATGCTTTGAGTTAGCTTTTTATCTTTGTCATAAATTTCGACGCTATTAAATTTCGTCGCATCTTTGGCTTTGGACTCTTTGACGTTTGAGACGACCTTACCGCCGTCCACCATGGAGATGACCTGACCATCTTTGATCGTGATATTTTTGACCGTTTTTTTATCGACGATGATCTCTACGGATTTTCCCGGAACATTTTTAGTCCACGCAGGGCGCAAGCTTTTTTCGTAACCTAAAACCGCAACTAGCGCAATAGTAGCTAAGAAAATCCACATGCAAACCCACTTAATCCTAGGAAGCTTTTGACCTAACAATGTCGTGCTTTCGCCGTAGATATATTTTTTCTGCTCTGGGTCTTTGATCTTTTCTTGGAATTCCGGATCTTTATCCAGATCTTTACCTCTAAAAATCGACCATGTTCCGATCGCAAGCATACCGATAAAAGTAGAAGGGATAGTTAGCTTAAGTAGATCTAAATAGCTGCTAAAGCCCTCGATATGCACGCCTTGGCCTAGTAAGATCGCGACCATCGAAACGCCGGCAACCGAAACGGGGCTAGCGATGATAGCAAGCTGCGAGGAGATCGTAGAAGCAGCCATCGGGCGCTCAGGGCGAATTCCATTTTTAATAGCTACGTCATAGATGATCGGAAGCAGCGTATAGACGGTGTGTCCCGTTCCGCATAAGATTGTAAGCGTCCACGCAACAGTTGGAGCGATGATACAAACCATCTTCGGATGCTTACGAAGCAATTTCTCCGCTATTTGAAGCATTACATCAAGCCCTCCCGTAGCCTGTAGCGTTGCACTTGCTACGACAACTGCGAGGATAGTTAAAATAACGTCCACTGCCGGCTTACCCGGCTCTAATCTAAATCCAAACACTAAGATCACTAAGCCTATACCGCCTAGAATTCCCAGCGCCATACCGCCTTTTTTAGCACCATAAAACAAACAGCCCAAGACTATAATGAGCTGCAAAAAGAATTGAGTGCTTTCAGACAAACTTGTCAGAAACTCCATAGTTTCTCCTTCAGTAAAATTTAAAACAA
>CALIWP010000047.1 GCA_938046705.1 uncultured Campylobacter sp.
GCGGACGACGAATAGCATACGAAAAAACCCCGTCGTCGTTTGAAATGAAAGTTTGTCAGGTCACGCGTCTAGCCTCACCCGCCGCAACGCGGAATATATCGCTAACGACGCTAATTTCAAAGTTGCATTTTGCGATCGTCGAGCCGCTTTCGCGCATCAATATATCCCTAATATCGTCCGCTCTTTTTTCAAAAATTTCAGCCGCCATTAAAAGCACGGTCTCCTTTTCGCGAGGAGTTGTTTTTGCCCAAAGCTTTTACGCTCTATGCGCGCTTGCGATGGCTAGTTCGATATCTTCCTTGCTAGCCATATGCGCTTTGGCAAACACCGAACCGTCGGCGGGATTTATGCTGTCTACGATAGTGCCGGCGCTTGAGCTTACATACTTGCCGTCTATATATAGTTTGTACTCTTTCACGATATTTTCCTTGCCAGATTTTAAAGCTTGATTATATACTAGAAATTTTTACCGTATATAAATCCGCCTAAAATGCCAAATTTTGGCTTAAATTTGACTATTTTCTATAAAAATCGCGCAGGTGAAACCCTCTGCGCTCCAACGCCTAAAAGCGCAGTCGTAGCAGCTAATCTCGCCGCCGCACGCCATCTCTTCCTCGTCGTTATCGAGCTTAAATTTGGCGCAGTTTTCGGCGGTTTCGCGCGCTTTTTCGTAGTCAAATTTGCCGAATCTAAACTCGCCCTTTCCGTTAAAATTTGAGCGCATCAAAACCCCCGAAGCTCCTTTACGTTTAAGTTTCTAAAGCCGCCGTCCGCTTCTTTTTTGACGAGCAGGGTTGCCTTGAAATCCAAAAATACCGGCTTTAGCGCGCCGATTAAATTTACGCGTTCATTAGGCGAAAGAGGTTTAAAATTTTCATCCGCGACCGCCTCGATAAAATTTAATCCCAAAAGTTTTGCCACGCTCAAATTTGACTCTTTTAGTTCAAATTTACCCCTGATCTTGCCATCGTTTCCGCTAAGCCTTAGCCCTATGCCCGCAAGCGCGCCGATGACGCCGCGAGCGCCGCTTTTTAGCTCTTTTAAAAATACGTTTTGTGTGCTTGCTGTCTCAAATGCCTGCTCTGTGCTTAAAAATATCTCCTTTGCGCTCTTGCCGAAATTTATAAGCTTAGCCGCATTTACGATATCTTTTTCAAAGGCCGCCGCAATGCCTGACTACGCACTTGGCGCACTTTTGCGCTCTAGCAGCTCAAGGGCAAAATCCAGTACGCGCTGCTTTTGCGACTCGGTAAGCCGGGCTTCAAGGCAC
>CALIWP010000048.1 GCA_938046705.1 uncultured Campylobacter sp.
ATCAAAGTGGAGCTAAATTTGAGTGCGAACTGCGTCGTAGTGGGCATCGTGGCCGTTTTGCGCGCAGCAAAAAATCATCAGCTTTTATTTGAAGCTTTTAGCGAGCTAAATCTGCCAAATACCGCTTTAGTCGTGGTCGGCGACGGTCCGCAGGAAGAAAATTTAAAAAAAATTAAGACGCCAAACATATATATGTTAGGCTCCCGCACCGACGTGAGCGAGTTTTTGGGTAGTTTTGACGTTTTCGTGCTGCCATCAAAGATGGAGGCGCTGGGTACGGCGCTGCTTGAAGCACAGTCGTGCGGAGTGCCTTGCGTCGGTAGCGACGCTGGCGGCATCGGCGAAGCGATAAGCGGCGGCGAAACGGGACTCTTGTTTAAAAACGGCGATAAAGAATCGCTCAAAGCGGCTCTAAAAACGCTGATAGAAGACGCTGCGCTTCGGGCGAAATTTAGCGCGAACGCGAGGGAATTTATCGTGCGAAACTTCTCGATAGAGGCGATGGTTGCGCAGACGGAAGCGATGTATGAAGCTCTTTGAGAGCGCGGCTCGGCTCATTTTGCGCTTTAAAAGCGTGCGCAAAACGCAGCTGGTTACGCAGCCCATACAAACGGTCTGTTTTTTTAGCAACACCGCGCTTGGCGATACGATTTTTAACACGCCCGTTTTTCGCGTTTTTCGGCAAAATTTCCCGCACGTACGCACCGTCGCGCTACTAAACCCATCTACTGCGCCGCTTTTTAAAACCGATCCGAATATCGACGAAATTTTGCTTTATGACGGCAAAAAAGGCGGCTTTTTGCGCGCCTTGTCGCAACTAAAAAAGATAAAACCCGACATAGTTTTTATCCTGCACTCAAACGAGCCGCAGGCTACGCCGCTAGCCGTTTTAAGCGGAGCCAAATACGTCTTTAAACTACCCAATGCCGGCAATAAATTTAGCCCCTTTCACTCAAACGCGCCAGAGCCCTACGGAGATGAGAGGTACGTAGTGCTAAACCGCCTCGAGCAGCTTAAATTTATGGGCATAGAAAGTCGCGACACGAGGCTAAATTTGTATCTGCGCGATGAGGATTTCGCCCGCGTCGATGAAATGTTAAAAAAAGACGGCAAACGCAAATTTATCGGCTTTCAGATGGGGGCTAGCACGGTTTCCAGGCAGTGGTTTTGGCAGCGTTGGCGGGAGCTGGCGGGAATTATTTTGGAGCGCACGGACGCCGTTATCGTGCTAACGGGCAGCCCCGCCGAGCAAGCGATGACCGCGCAGTTAGACGAGGAGTTAAGAAGCGCGCACGTGATAGATGCGGCGGGTAAATTTAGTCTGCGAGAGGCTGCCGCGCTGATAGCTAGGCTTGACGTGCTTGTCACGCCCGATACCGGCCCGCTGCACGTCGCAGCCGCGCTAAGAACGCCCACGATCGGGCTTTTTGCCGTCGCTTCGCCCGCAAACTCAAACCCCGATTTTGACGAAAATATCCATAAATTTATCAAAAAGCCGCGCACCTGTTCGCCTTGCGTCGGCAAAAATTGCAAATTTCAGGAGTGCATGCTGCAAATTGAGGCGCGCGAGGTCTGGGAGATGTTAAAGGAAATGATTTGAAAAAGATTTTGTTCGTCGATACGGGGCGCGAATACGGCGGCGGGACGAAGAGTTTTTTGTATCTTTTGCGGGGGCTTGCCGCGCAGCAAAAGTACGAGCTTTGCGCATTTTTTGAGACTGATTACGAAACGGGCGGACGCAAAATCTCGCAAATCATAGAAGAAGCCGGAGCCAAATTTATAAAATTTGAGCCCAAAAAGCAGCCCTCAAAGCTAAAAAAAGAGCTTTTGCGCGCGCTAGGCGGTCAAATGTTGGCAAAATACCTCTACAAAAAAGACTACGACTACGCGCTTTGCTTGCTGCGGCAGGCGCAGCCCGATATCCTTCATCTAAATAATCACTTTTCAACCAATCTCGCCTACATCGCCGCCGCAAACGCCCTAAATATCGCGGTAGTGCAGCACCTGCGTAAAAACTCGGCCGTCGAGCCCTTTAAGCTTGAGATTTTAAAGCGGCTAAAATTTACGCCCGTTTGCGTTTCAAACGCGACTTACGAATTTTATGTCGCGCAGATAAATATGCCTAAAAACGTGGTTTATAATCCCGTGGAGGCGCCTGTTTTAAAGCAGGAAAAGTCTGAAGGAAGCGAAAATTTGAGTCCCTCGCAGGCAAATTTAAAAGATAGCGGCGACGATAAAAGCGCCGCCCTAAAAGCCAAATTTGACGCCAAAAAAATAAATATCGTAATGCCCGCAAATTTCTTGACACTAAAGGGGCACGAGCTCGTTTTTGAGGCGCTTGCGGGGCTAAAAAGAAGCGATATAAAGGTTTATTTCGCGGGCGATGGCGAGCTAAAAGCGGGGGCGAAAGCCAAATTTGACGCGCTGATAAAATCGGGCAAGGCCGAGTATCTGGGCTTCGTTTCCAAGATGGACGAGATTTACGCCGCATGCGACTACGTGCTTGGATTTTCTAGCGACGAGGGGCTACCTAGAGTCGTCATCGAGGCGCTTGGCTGCGGGCTTGGCGTGGTGTACTCTGATATCGCAGTCATAAGGGAGATTTATGAAATCTCCTCAAAAAAGCAAGATTTTTTTATAGTTCAAAGAAGCTCGGACGCGCTTTTAGCCTGCTTTGATAGCCTGCGAAAACCCGCCTCAAAAAGCCCAGATGAAGCCGTTATAAAGGCCTTTAGCATAGAAAATTATCTTCGCGGGATAGATAGGATATATAGCGAACTTTGACGAAGGCCTCGATGTCTGCGAGGTTTTGGTCGCTAAGCTCGAAAAACGAGCTCGCGTCGATGTCGCGCACGGTTTTAAACACGGAGCTAACGGGCGGCAGATGCGAGCTGATCACGAGCGAGTCGGCGACGCCCCTTTGCTCGCTAGCAAAACAAGGCCCCATCAGGCAGATCGTGGGCGTGCGAACGCTGTCTGCGACGTAGTAGTTGCCCGTATCCGAGCTCGCGTAAAGCTGCATCTGCGAGAGATAAAACGGCAACTCCTCAAGCTTGATTTTATCGATCATAGAGATGATTTTTAGCTCGTTTTCGCCGAATTTTTTTACGTAAGTATCGCAAATTTGCGAGCTCAAATTTGACCCGTCGCAGGTGCCGTTTTTGCTGCAAATTTGAGCTTTTGATTGCTCGCCGTTTGTATTTTCAGGGCCGCCGTAAATTTCGCTCGTATCGCTAGCCAAATCCGCGCGAATTTGTCGGTCGCTAGGATTTTCTGCCCGCTTTTCGTCCGTATTTTGCGCGAGTAAGTTTTGTAACAGCACCGCCTCCTCTCCGACACCGAAAATATAAACCTCGCAGTCAAATTTAGCGAAAATTTCAAAGATTTTTTCCCAAGTATGTTTTGGCGGCGTTTTCATTTTATTACCCGCGCTTAGGCTCACGCCGATCTTAAATTTGCCGCTTTTTACGATATTTTCGTTCGGGATAACGAGTGGTTTTTGCAAGTATTTTTCATATTTTAGCTCGCTAACTCCTACCGTTTTTAGGTAAGTTAGTAGCGTGAGGTCTTGCAAAGTATGCGGCACTTTTTTCATGCCGAGTGCCAGCAGGGCAAAGTCGCTAGATGCCGCGTAGTGATGTACGGCGATGATGTTTTTAGCTAGAGTGCAGCGCGCCAAAAAGAGATTTAGGCTATTTGGCATAAGCACATAGACGCTATCGTAGCCGCGCGAAAAAAGCTCGAGCGCGAGCCCTAGTTTTGAGGCTTTTTTACGTTTTACGCCGTTTATCGTAAATATTTTTTCTATTCGGCTGTCGTGTTTTGCGAAGGCTAGATTTATCTCGTCGATTAGCACGTCAAATTTACCCAGCTTTTCAAAGATTACGGTCGAGTTTGCGTAGTCGCCGATTTTAGCGGTTTGTATGAGTAAAATTTTGCCTTTTTCGCCTTTAAATTTTAGCTTTTTTATCGCAAAAAGATACGGATAAAGCAGCAAATAAATGAGAAAATATATCAAAACGTAAGCCTTTATTATTTATAAAATTTAGCCTAAATTTAGCATAAATTTATAAATTTACGGCTGGTTTTTGAGCTAGCGCTAGTAAAATTTAGCCAAAAACCGCTTACTGGATTTTAATGATTTTATCGTTATAATGGGCGTTTTAAAATTAAGGGAGAAAATGACGAAGCTACAAAACCGCTTGCAAAACGCCGCCTTATACCTCGTTTGCGTTTTTATCGCCTGCGAGCATATCCCGCGTATGACGGCGGCGAAAAATATCTCGCTTTCCCTCGCGCTCGTTTGCGCGATCTGGCTTTATTTTACCGATAGGACGCGATTTGCCGCAAGGGTTGGCGTAAATTTTAGCATCTCTCGCGCGCCAGCGTTTTGTCTTATCGCATTTACCTTTTACGCGTTTTTGATCTCCGCCTTTCCCTATGCGCCGCAGTTTGATTCGCTGGGCAATGCTGCGGGCGAGTTTGGGCGCGGATTTGCTTTTTTACTCATCGTCTACGTCGCGGCAAACGGCGAGACCGCTCAAGCAAAAGCCTTTTTTTACGCGCTGATAGCGGCCTTTGCGGTTATTAGCATCTACTACGCCGCGCCGCTTTTTAGCGAGTTTGAGAGGCTTGGTAGCGCGGGCGAATTTGACGCGCGGGTCGTGCGTCGAGCGTATGCGGACTACGTGGATAGATTTTTGCCTTTTGCGCTAGCGGGAGCTTTTATTTTTAGGCGGCTTTGGGCGCGAGTTGCGTGCGGCGCGCTTTGTCCTGCGGCCGTCGGGCTTGATATTTTGAGCGGCGTTAGGGGCAGCTGGGGCGCGATGCTGGCTTGTTTTATGATATTTGGTTTTTGTTTGTATATCTTAGGCGGCGAGGCGAAGCGTAAATTTAAACTCTTTGCCGTTATTTTTGCCGTTTGCGTCGCGGGCGCGTCGGTGGCGGTTTTGAGTTCGCCCACGGCGATGTATAAATTTTTGCAGATCGGTATAGTGAGCGAGGCAAGTCTCGAAAACGAGAGTATGAGGGAGCGTATCGCGGGACTTAGCTTTAGCTCGGGGCGCGATTTGATTTTAAAGGAGCGCTTGCCGCTGCTTTTTGCTAGTCCGCGCGCGATAACTGGACTTGGATACGGCAAGGAGCAGTACGACGCCTTTTTGCGAGACGAGGCGGACAAGGGTGCGCGGATCTCGATGATGCAGACGAGGCCGAGCGGCGAGCGGTACTGGTTTAACGACGAGCCGTTTTTTATCGGGCATTACTACTACTACGGCGCGGTCGGTACGGCGCTGCTACTGGGCGGTTTTATCTCACTTTTGGCGTATTCGTTTAGGCATTTTTTGAGCTCGCGCGAGCTGCTTTTTGCGGCGATTTTTATCTCGCTAGCGTGTTATTTTGGCGTGCGCGGGCTGTTTGAGGCGATAAATTTACGCATACTTTATATGTTTTATATGCTCGGATTTTTCGTCTTGCTGGCGGCAAATTCGCAAGCTGGAGCTAAAGGAGGCGGCATTGAGCGTTAGCGTTTTGATGTATCATCACGTTTTAAAAAAGGGCGGATTTATCGCTTCTAGCGTGGAGGATTTTGCCTCGCAGATGCGGTTTTTAGCGGAGGCTGGCTGCAAAACCCTAAGCGCGGCGGAGTTTACCCTGTATAAAAAAGGCGAGCTAGCCGTGCCTAAAAAAAGCGTCCTCATCACCTTTGACGACGGTTGGAAGGACAACTACATTTACGCCTACCCGGTCTTGCGCGAGTTTGGGCTGCGGGCGACGATATTTTTAGTGACGCAGTGGATCGAGCGCGCGAGCATGCGGCGGGGCGAGTTTATCGAGCTAACTCACTCTGAATACAAAAAAGTGGCCCCCCAGCGCCCGCAGGACGTGTTTTTGAACCTTGACGAGATAGCGGCGATGCGGGACGTTTTTGACTTTCACTCGCATACGCATACGCATTTTGACGAGTATTTCGGCGCGCTCCCGCCTGAGGAAAATTTCGCTCGGTGCCGCGAGTTTATGCGCGCAAATTTGGGCATCGAGGATAGGCTTTTGTGCTGGCCGCGCGGCAAATACGACGAAAATTTGATGCGCCTAGCTAGACAGGCGGGATACGAGGCGTTTTTTACGACGCAGCGAGGTATAAACAGACCAGACGGCGACCTATCGGCTATCAAGCGCATCGCCGCTAAAAAGGACGCCGCGTGGCTAAAACGCACGCTTTTTATCTATCAAAACGACATTTTGGGCGGGATATACTCGAAGATAAAGAAGTAAAATTTGCTCTAAATTTGAATAAAATTCGGCATTTTGGCGGATCTGGTTCGGTTTGCGTAAATTCGGCTCAAATTTAAAAGGCGTGAGATAATAGACGTAGTTTCGCGTGGGGGAGGGCAAGGTGTCTGCTCGCTTTGGCGTCTAAAGGATCGTTATGAAATTTCGCAAATATAAATTTAAAATCCTAGCCGCAGTGCTAATTCTAGCGGCGATAATCTGTGCTGCATTTATCCGCATCATCCCCGATTACTCCACCTCGCGAGGCTTTGCGATAGTTTCCCTTTCCGACTATAACAAATACAAGCAAGGATACTGCTTAAAAGAGAATAGAATTTTATCAAAGGAGGAGCGATTTAAGCGCGGAATTTTAGATCTTTTAAATAGACGTATGCTGTTTCAAGCCGTCGTTACCGACAAATGCTACTATGTATACGGCAGCAAGACTTGCAACTACGGCAATGGAGAATTTGCCGTTAAAGTAGGCTTTTATGAGACGGATAAATTTAATAACGATGATTGGTTGGAAGTTTTATCCAAAGAGTATGAGATAGAAAAACGTAAAAATCAAGACGCTTGGCTGCTGTATAGAAATATTTTTGTCGAGAAATTTCAAATGAAACCCGTAAATATAGCAGAAAGGCTAAAGATAAATTTAGCGGAGGGCTTTGCGGGCTTTGATATGCCAGTAATTGAATACGCAGGGTTAAATAAATATCTTTTATATCTCGATAAAAGCTTTATTCTCTATAAACCGCCAACTGAAATGAGAAAAAG
>CALIWP010000049.1 GCA_938046705.1 uncultured Campylobacter sp.
CTCGCTAAATATCCAAAAAGACCGCCGCTTCTGCTAAGTCGAGCGGTCAAATAATATTATTTCCTAGCCGCTCTAACCGCGTCTAAAAGCGTTTCAAAGCCAACTTTGCTCGAGTTTTCCACGTCTTTTAGGATTTCCACCCCAGCGGCGTTATCCTTGCTACTATCTGCGAAAATTTTGATCGCCTTATCGAGTCCGCTATGGACGTTTTCGTGGTCGTGCGAGATGTCTTGGATGATTTTTGCGTCTTTTACTATGACGTTTTTGACCTTCTCGTTAAACCACTTACCGAAGCGGCAGCTACCAACGCTAGGAATGCCGTCAAATTCGCCGTTTAAAACGGCTCTATAGCCGTTTAGTTTCATATTTATATGGTCTATTTTGCCGTTGCTGACGTTAACTTCGTTGGTTAAATTTAATGTTTTATTTAAGATATTTTGCGTATTTTCGTTTACGCTTGCGATAGTGCCTTGAAAATCGCTCAAAACGCGCATCACGTCGCCCGAAATTTTAGAGAAATTTTCGCTCATTCCTATCATCGTATTTGAGCTTTGTTTTAGTCCGTTGATATTTACTTCGACTTCGAGAGTGGCCTTTTGCGTGCGTTCGGCGAGCTTTCGCACCTCATCGGCCACGACGGCAAATCCGCGTCCGTGTTCACCCGCGCGCGCGGCTTCGATAGCTGCGTTTAGGGCTAGTAAATTCGTCTGATCCGAGATATCTTTGATGAGATTTATAATCTCCACGATCGACATCACGCTGTTATTTAGCGACGAGGCGTCGTTTTGCAGGTCGCCGCTCATTTGCTGGACGTTTTCCATCGAGCTAACGATAAAGCTCGTCTGCTCGCGCAGTTCGCCCGTCTTGGCAAAGGTTAGATTATTTAGCTCGTTTATGTTTTCCAGTATTTCTAAATTTTCTTCCATCGTGCCTTGCAAGAAATTTATACCGTCGGCATAGCTAGCCAGCAGTAGTTTCGTCGCATTTTCGTTGGTTTTTGGCGCATTTTGCTCGCTCGTCGCACTTGATTTTGCCGCTTCCAGCTCGCTTTGCAGTTGCTTTATCTGCGCTTTTAGACTTTCGTTTTCCTGCGATAGAGCCGCATTTTTGCTCTCTAGCTCTTTTTTATAGCCGCTTCCAAACATCCTTTCCTCCTTAAATTTTTCTATAATTATAATTAAATTTTCGCCTTTTGGCGATAAATTTTAAAATTTATTTATCTTTCAGCCACCCGTTTAAAATTTCAATCTGCGCTGCTACGCTCTCATTTGCCGTGCCTCCTTGCGACTTGCGCGCCTCCTTAGAAGCGTTTAGATCAAGAA
>CALIWP010000050.1 GCA_938046705.1 uncultured Campylobacter sp.
GCTAGTTCGCCTGCCTTTACGCCGTTTTTGACGAATTTTGCAAATTCGTCTTTCACGACCGCGACCGCCTCGCTCCTGCTCTCGTTTTTGGTCTGCAGATAGCCCCAAATTTGCGAGTGGCTGAGCGCAAATTCACTCCTAACATACGCCGAATACGCCAGTCCGCGCTTCACGCGGATCTCCTCCATCAGCCTACTGCCAAAGCCGCCTTCGCCCAAAATAAACGTCGCGACCTTGGCCTTATACCGCTCCTCGCGGGAAACGTCAAAAGGCGCGCCAAAGTAGATATAGGCTTGCTCGCTATGTTTGATTATGGACTTTTGGCCGCATTTTTCATCGGTTTTTAGTAGTTTTAGCTCACGCGCTTCGCCTTGCTTTAGCGAGCTTAAAATCTCGTCCAAATTTAGCTTCTCTGGCGTCACTTCGCCGCCTAGCACTACGAATAAATTTGCCAGATCAAGCTTGCCAGTGATGAAGTTTTTAACGTCCTCTAGCGTTATACTCTCCACGCTTTGCTTCGTGCCGATGCTAGGTCTTGCTAGATTTGTACCGGGATATAGCAGCCCGTTTAGCGCGACTCTAGCCAGATAGTCGTAGTCGCTCTCGTTGCTAGATATCTCGCCCAGCGTCAGAGTTCGCACCTTTTCAAAGCTTTTTTGGCTTAAATTTGGCTCCTCTAAAAGCTCTTTTAGCTTGGCAAGCGCAAAAGAAAAGTGCTCCTTTAGGCAGTTTAGCTCAAACGCAAACGTCTCAAATCCAGCACTCGCGTAAAGGCTGATCGCGCGCGTTTCAAGCTCTTTGGCAAAGCCCGCCGCGCCCTTGCTTAGCGTACCTTCGTCGAAAATTTTAGCGACGAATTTAGCTAGTCCCGCCTTGTCCTCTACGCAAGCTCCGGCAACCTTGAAAATAAGCTTTAGGCTTACCGCGGGCAGGGTTTTGCTCGCCTCGTAAACGGCTGGGATTTGTAAATTTGCGGCTTTTAAATTTATGATTTTCATCAATAAAACCTTTCTAAAATATCATAATTGGTATTGCGTTTGGCGGGTTTTTCACCGATGTCTTTGATGAGGCGTATCATCTCGTCTTGATTCATGCGGTAGCTAGCGCCAGCGGCCTTGACGACGTTTTCCTCCATCATCGTGCTGCCTAGGTCGTTTGCGCCAAACAGCAGCGCCAGCTGACCGATGTAGCTGCCCTGCGTGACCCAGCTACTTTGGATGTTGGGTACATTGTCTAAAAACAGCCTAGAGACCGCAAGCAGGCGC
>CALIWP010000051.1 GCA_938046705.1 uncultured Campylobacter sp.
ATGTTCTATCTTCGGTCGAAAATTTCGTCGCAACATTTAAATTCATCGCAAGATAACTTTGCCGATTTTTTAAATTTACCGCTCGCATTTTATCAAATTCGGCTTTAATTTACGTATTATCAAAATTCGGGTAAAATCACTCCTTTAAAAAGGAAAATTTATGATAGTAAAAAGCGCTTTACCTTTATCTTTTATCATCGGCAGCAGGTTTTTCGGACTCTTTATCATTTTGCCCGTTATCAGCGTCTACGCGCTCGAGCTTGAGGGGGCGACCGAGTTTTTAGTCGGCGTTCTCATCGGCGTTTACGCGATGTCGCAGATCACGTTTCAGGTGGTTTTCGGCTACGTCTCGGACCGCTTCGGGCGTAAAAACTCGATGCTAATAGGCCTGCTCGTCTTTATCGTGGGAGCTGCGATCTGCGCGGTGGCGACTGATATCTACACGATGATTTTTGGTAGATTTATCCAGGGTGCGGGCGCGATAGGAGCCGTGGCGATCGCGCTGATGAGCGATATGACTAAAGAAGAAGTGCGCGGACACGCGATGGCGATGATGGGCGCGTTTATCGGCATTAGCTTTACGCTTTCTATGATACTTTCGCCGATACTTAGCGCCAAATACGGCCTTTCAAGCCTTTTTTACCTCTCGATCGCGGTTACGGTCGTTTGTATCGTGCTTTTATACACGGCTGTTGGCGAGGAGCCTAAATTTACGCACTCGCAGGCCAAAATGCCGGCCGTAAAGCTACTCTCAAACAGAAATTTACTACTCATGAACATCAGCAACTTCATGCAAAAAATGCTGATGTCGGCGGCCTTTATCGTGATTCCGATCGCCATCGTGAAGTATTTTGGC
The DNA here is from genome assembly GCA_938046705.1 of uncultured Campylobacter sp. The sequence continues at coordinate 857 of CALIWP010000051.1, forward strand.
ATGGACAAAAAGGACCTCAGCGGCATCTACTCGGTTGCGACGGTGTTTGGCTTTATCGCGATGGGTATAGGCGGCGCGATCGGCGAAACGAAGCGCATAACAAAGCAAATTTTAGTCATCGGGGTCTCGCTTTTCGTCGTTTGCTACGGACTTTTCGCGCTCTCGCTCGGACACAAGCCGCTGTTTTACGCGGGCGTGATTATATTTTTTATCGGCTTTAACCTGCACGAACCGATCCTGCAATCCATGGCGTCCAAATTTAGCAAAGTAAGCCAAAAAGGTGCGGTTTTAGGCATCTTTAACGCCTTTGGCTACATGGGAAGCTTTATCGGCGGTATCGGCGGCGGTACTTTGCTTAAATTTTACGGCCTTAGCGCGCTTTCCGCCGTCGTGACGGTGCTTTGCGCCGTGTGGCTGATCGCGCTAAAATGGCTAGATAACCCAAATATCTTTAAAAATATCTATCTGCCGTCTGACACGGACGCCGATCTAGCCGAGATCGAAAAGCAAAAAGGCGTTGTGGAGTGCTATAAAAACGCACAAAATCTCGTTGTAAAATACAACTCCAAGCTAACAAACGAGGCGGAGATAAAGCGAATTTTAGGCGTTTAGCAGACTTTTGCGAACGGAGCGAATTTACCGAGTCCGTCCCTCCCAAAACGCCGAAACTTCGGCTCGCACGCCGTTTGATAACGCAACGACGCCTGTCATGTAAATTTAGCCGATTTTTAGCTATTTTTAAATACTATTATCAAAATCTAATTTCAAAAAAGGATAAAAATGAGCGATCTAAAAAAACAAATCGACGAGCTTTTCGAGGACAAAAAGATGTCCGTTTACGATGCGGCCAAACAGCTAAACGTACGCGAATACGAAATCCTGCAATACCGCGGCGATGACGAATTTAAGGAAGTCAGCGCAGAAAATTTGATGAAAATTTTTGAAGAAGTCAGCACTTGGGGCGAGATGCTTTTCATCAAAAATACGCCTGAGTTTATCATCGAGATCAAGGTTAGCGTGCCTATGCCTAAAAAAGCGAAAGGGTTTTTAAATTTCACCGATAAAAGCGGCTTTTTGGGCGGCCACCTAAAAGAAGAATCAATCGCCAGCATCGGCTTTGTGAGCACTAAATTTATGGGATTTCTCGGGCACAGCCTGCACTTTTACGACGCGGATCACAACGTGATCTTTAAGCTTTTTGTAAATCGCAACGAAAAAATGAAACTAGACGAAGCGCAAGAGCAAAAATTCCTAGCGCTAAAAAATAGTTTTTGATTCTAGATGGCTTTGCCGCGCATAAATTTTGAGGTTTTATGATGGCTAAAATTTCCAAAATTTACGACGTTTTGATAATCGGAGCGGGCGCGGCAGGGCTATTTTTGGCGGCGAATTTACGCGGTAAAAGCGTCGCCATACTCGAAAAAAACGCAACTCCAGGCAAGAAAATCCTAGCTAGCGGCGGAGGCAGGTGCAACGTCACAAACCGCCGTATCGACGCGTCAAACTACCTCGGCGACGCAAATTTCGTCAAAAATATCCTAAAAAATCTAGACTTCAAAAACGTTTTAAAATTTTTTGGCGAGCTGAAATTTAACGAGCAAAAGCAAAATCAATTTTTCTGCGAAAGCGGCGCAAAAGACGTTTTGGGCGTGCTTTTAAAGTGCGCTAGACAAAGCGGAGCGCAAATATTTTGCGGCGTTTGCGTAAAAAGCGCGAGGAAAATTTCGACCGATGAAAACGGCGGAATTTTGGACGCCTCTCTTGCTGAAGAGGCAAAATTTGATAGCAAAAATTTGCAAGATTTTAAATCCAAACAGACTGAAGTTTTTGAAGTGCTCGCCGAAAACGGCGATAAATTTTACGCTAAAAATCTCGTCGTAGCTAATGGCGGACTGAGCTACAAAAGCCTAGGCGCAAGCGGTATCGGCTACGAAATAGCGCAAAGCTTCGGCGTCAAAGTCGTCCCGCCCGCGCCCGCGCTCGTGGGATTTACCGTACAAAAAGACGAGTTTTGGTTTAAAAATCTAAGCGGAGTTTGCTTCCCAGCCCGCATCCGCGTAGGTTGCGCAGGCAAAGACGCCGCAAACCGCGAGTCAAAAATGCCGCGAGAATTCGCGGGCGACATACTTTTCACCCACAAAGGCATAAGCGGCCCGGCCGTGCTAAATGCTTCGCTTTTTTGGCAAAAGGGCTTGATGGCCATAAATTTTTGCCCGAATTTTAGCATCGAAACCGCGCAAAAAAGCAAAAAGCAGCTCAGCACTATCCTGCCGCTACCTAGGCGATTTACGCTCGAGTTTTTACGCGCAGCGGGGCTTAGCGACAAACCTTACGGCGAGTACAAGGCGGATGAAATGGCGAAAATTTTGCAGCTATTTGATTATAAATTTGCACCTGCGGGCACGTTTGGCTTCGAGCGAGCCGAAGTAACAAAAGGCGGCATAGACACGGACGAGCTAGACGCAAACTGCGGCCGTGGCGACACTCGCGGGCTTTACTTTATCGGCGAGGTTTTAAACGTGACGGGGATGCTCGGCGGGTACAACCTGCATTTTGCGTTTGCGTGCGCGGCAAATTTGGCAAAGCGGTTAAACGCCGAGTAGCGACGACTTAGTCAAATTTGAGCAGCAAATTTGGCTTCTCTTGAAACCCAATCGCTAAATTTACAACTCTTTTATCTTTGCTTCCACCTCTGCTTTTAGGCGTTTTGCCTGCTTCTCATCGCCTTTTTCTAAAACTTTATTCGCGACTTTAAGGGCTTTTTCGTAGTTTTGCAGCGCCTCAGTCTTGTTGCCAAGCCCCGCCAGATCGCCCGCCATCAGCGCATAGTACTTCGCGCGTAGCAAATTTACGCCGTCTGCGCCAAAAACCTCTTCGCAAATCCTAAACGCAACGGCGTGTTTTACGTATGCGCCGTTAAAATCGCCCGTTTTATAGAGCGTATCGCCGAGCCCCGCGTAGCAGCTCATCAGATCTTTTTGCATCTTCTCGCCGCCGAGCTCATAGCATCTGATCGCCAAGCCGAAATTCGCTATCGCCTCATCGTATCGCCCAAGTGCTGACTGCGCGCTAGCTACGCCGTGATAGGGCTTTGCTAGCGCTTTGTGCTCTTTGCCGAGCCCTTTTTGCAAAATTTTTAGCGAGCGTTCGTAGGCTGCGAGCGCCTTTTGCGGCTCGCCTGCAAACATAAAAA
>CALIWP010000052.1 GCA_938046705.1 uncultured Campylobacter sp.
ATAGGCGTTTTAGTGATGGAGGATGAAGCAGGTATGGACGAGAAGCTTTTGGCTGTGCCAGTTACAAAGATCGATCCAAGATATGAAGCGATAAAAAGCTACGAAGACTTGCCAACTGCGACACTAAATAAGATCAAAAATTTCTTTGAAACTTATAAAATTTTAGAGCCTAACAAATGGGTCAAGGTTAAAGAATTTAAAGATGCAAACGCCGCAAAAGAGATCCTGGACGCGGCGATCAAAAACTACAAATAAGCCCCCTCGGCTTGTCGGCCGCCGCCTCGTTAAACCTAAACAAGTGGCGGTCAAATTTTAAACTCGCGAAAAAATCAAAAGGATAAAAATGGATATATTAAAGCTACTTTTGGGCAACTCCGGCGGTATGTTAGATGCGATGTCGCAAAAAAGCGGACTGGGCACAAACGACGTAGAGGCCGTGATTTCTAAGGTCGCGCCGATTTTCATGCAAAGAGCGAACGAGAATTTTAAATCTGACGCTGATTCGTCAAATTTCCTAGAGATGATCCGCCGTTCAAACCTTGACGAGATGACTGGCGCCCCGCAAAACATCAGCGTCGCCGAAGGCAACGAGCTGCTAGGCGTACTAACGGGCTCTAAAGAAAACAGCAGGGCTCTAGCTAGCGACGTAGGCTCGCAGCTAGGCATCAGCGCAGACTCTATCAAGACTCTACTACCGATGATCGCGCCGATGATCGCGGGCATGCTAAACAATCAGCTCAAAGCATCAAATTTGCAAGACTCTGCAGATAGCGGCTCTATGATGTCGATGCTCACGCAGTTTTTAGATCAGAACAAAGACGGCTCGATCGTAGATGATATTTTTAGGATCGCAGGCGACTTTTTCGGTAAAAAATAGGCGGATTTGCCTATTTTAGCCGTTTTGGCTTTGAGCCACTCAGCTAAATTTACCGCTTCCTATGCGCTATGCTTTGCGCCGCAATGCGCAAATTTTTTCTACTCTTAATAATTTTTGATATACGCCTGCAAACGGCGCCAATGCTACTTT
>CALIWP010000053.1 GCA_938046705.1 uncultured Campylobacter sp.
TGCGAAAGCGCTTGGGCGTTGTTTTTGTTTTCCTTAAGCCTACCGGTAGCCCCTTTTGCCACGCCGTAAAGTCCCGCAAATATCAAACAAACGGGCATAAAAAAGCATAAATAGCTAAGATGAAACGACGCTACGTCGCCAAAGGTTGTTTTAGTCTGCGCCGTATTTATAGCAGGATAAAAATCCGCCATAAATGTCGTAAAGTCTCTAAAAACCGCGTGAGCGGACAAGATGTCTTCGGGCACGATAAATAGGCTCAAAGCAGCCAAAATATAAGCGATCAGGCTAACAAAAAAGGCGATTTCAAGCTTCCTTGCGGCTAGTCTTAATCTTGCTTTTAGTCTTATCATTTTCTTGCTTTATACTTTGATCGCAAACGGCGCAAGCGGGAATCTAAAGAGTTTTTAAATCCCGTGCGCCTTGCGGTAAGATTTTGAAATTTCAGAGTCCATGGTAGTGCTCAGCCAAATTTAAAACGCAAATTTAAGCTCTAAATTTGGCTGAATTTATGAACGTCAAATTTGGCGGCTAAATTTGACGCGCAAAATTTGACGATTTTAATTTTTAGCCTCACTCGCCGCCCAGATACTCCTGTAAGCTTTTGACTTCGAGCGCGCTGCCGTCTTGCACGCTTTTTAGCGATTTAGCCGCTGCTAGAGCCGCCGACATCGTCGTGAAATACGGAATCTTAAATCGCATGATGTTTTGTCTGATTTTCTTGCCGTCCTCGCTGTTTGACTTGCTGTCGCTGGTGTTGATGACAAGCGCGATGTCGCCGTTTTTGAGCTTATCCTCGACGTTTGGGCGACCTTCGCTGATCTTATAGACAAACTCGCTCTCTACGCCCGCGTCATTTAAAATTTTATACGTTCCACCGGTGGCGATGATTTTAAAGCCGAGGCTTATTAGCTCGCGCGCCAAATTTGCGGCGTATTTTTTGTCCGCATCGGCAAGAGTTAAAAAGACTAGGCCGCTAGTAGGAAGCGAGTTGCTAGCCGCGATCTGGCTTTTTGCAAAGCTCTTTGCAAAATCGCTTGATATTCCCATGACCTCGCCCGTGCTTTTCATCTCAGGCCCCAGGATTAGATCCGCGCCAGAGAGTTTGTTAAACGGAAATACGGCTTCTTTGACGCAGACGTGGTTTTTTACTCGAGGCTTGAGTATGCCGCGCTCCTCGTAAACCGCGCCGTAGTTGTCGTAAAATTTAAGCGCCTCGCGCAAATCGCCCTGCCACATTACGCGCGTGGCGACCTTTGCCATCGGTACGCCGGTGGCCTTGCTGACAAACGGCACGGTGCGGCTGGCGCGCGGGTTTACCTCGATCATGAAAAGTTCGTTCTCATAGATGGCAAACTGGATATTCATAAGCCCCACTACGCCTAAATTTAGCGCGATGTCGCGGGTTTGGTTTTCTACCTTTTTGATCATCTGCGCGGTCAAATTTAGCGGAGGCAGTATGCACGCGCTGTCGCCGCTGTGGATGCCCGCCTCCTCGATGTGCTGCATCACGGCGCCGATATAGACGTCCTTGCCGTCGCTGATCGCGTCTACGTCAAGCTCCACCGCGTCTTGTAAAAATTTATCGATCAGCACCGGCGAGTGGTTGCTGACCTTGACCGCCTCGCTCATATATAGGCGCAGCTCCTCGTCACTGTGTACGCGTCTCATCGCGCGGCCGCCTAGCACGTAGCTAGGGCGCACGAGTACGGGATAGCCGATAGCGGCGGCCTTTTCTAGCGCCTCTTTTTCGCTTGTTGCAGTGTCGTTTCGCGGCTGTTTGACGCCGATTTTAGAGATAAATTCGCTAAATTTCTTTCTATCCTCGGCGACGTCGATCGTGCGCGCACTGGTGCCGATGATTTTCGCGCCCGCTATGCTCAGGCGTTTGGCAAATTTTAGCGGAGTCTGACCGCCAAAATGCACGATCACGCCGTCCGGATTTTCGTGCTCGATCACGGCTCTAACGTGCTCGAAATCGATCGGCTCAAAGTACAAAATATCGCTCGTGTCGTAGTCGGTGCTGACGGTTTCGGGGTTGCAGTTGTACATTATGGTTTTGATGCCCATATCGCGCAGCGCGTAGCTAGCGTGCACGCAGCAGTAGTCAAACTCTATGCCCTGGCCTATGCGGTTCGGGCCGCCGCCGATGATCATCACTTTTTTCTCTTTTTGCGCCGAATTTACGTTTAAATTTGACTTGGCGAAATTTGAAAGTTGCGGTAGTTTCGTGATATTCGTCGTCGAGTAAAGATACGGCGTGAGCGCCTTAAACTCGCCCGCGCAGGTATCTACTTCGTTGTATTCAAGGTTTATGCCCATTTTCTCGCGCGCAAAATAAATATCGTTTTGACCGAGATCAAGGTTGTCTTTTAAATTTATCAGATGCGCGATCATCTTGTCCGAAAAGCCCATCGTTTTGGCCTCTCTTAGCAGCGGCTCGTCGTTTAGGATGTCCATATCGATGCGATCTTCAAATTTAACGATCTGCCAAATTTGATCCAAAAACCACGGATCGATCTTGCTCATCTCGTGCACTTCGGCGACGCTAAACCCATCGCGAAACGCCTGCGCGACGTATAAAATGCGGCTTTCGTTCGCGTTTCTAAGCCCATAAACTAGCGCGTTTTTCTCCAAATTTACGAAGTTAAATCCGTAATAGTCCTTTTCCATCGAGCAAAGCGCTTTTTGGATGCTTTCCTTAAACGTCCTGCCGATCGCCATTACTTCGCCCACGCTCTTCATCGCGGTGCCTAGATACGGGTTCGCGCCCGGGAATTTCTCAAACGTAAAGCGCGGGATCTTAGTCACGATGTAGTCGATAACCGGCTCAAAGCTAGCAGGAGTGCCAGTGATGTCGTTTTTGATCTCATCCAGGCTAAAGCCTACGGCTAACAACGTCGCGACCTTGGCGATCGGATAGCCCGTGGCCTTGCTTGCTAGCGCCGAGCTGCGGCTAACGCGCGGGTTCATCTCGATCACGATCATGCGGCCTGTTTTTGGATTTATAGCAAACTGCACGTTGCTGCCGCCCGTATCCACGCCGATCTCGCGTAAAATTTTAAAGCTAGCGTCGCGCATCGCCTGATACTCTTTATCAGTTAGCGTAAGAGCGGGCGCAACCGTGATGCTATCGCCAGTATGCACGCCCATGGGATCAAAATTTTCGATAGAGCAGACGATGATACAGTTGTCGTTGCGGTCACGGATGACCTCCATCTCGTACTCTTTCCAGCCTAGCAAGCTCTCCTCGACCAAAATTTCATGTATCGGGCTGGCGTCTAGGCCGGTTTGGGCTAGCTCTTTAAATTCGTCGATATTATACGCCACGCCGCTGCCTGCGCCGCCTAGGGTATAGCTAGCGCGGATGATGAGCGGAAAGCCGATATTTGCGGCTGCGGCCAGCGCCTCGTCCATGTCGTAGGCGTACTGGCTTTGCGGCAAGTCCATGCCGATCTTTTGCAT
>CALIWP010000054.1 GCA_938046705.1 uncultured Campylobacter sp.
CCTTTAACGAGCTAGCCAAAAACGGCTCGAAAGATAAAATTTTAGTCCCTTACGAAGCGACCGAGCTCATCGGCTCTTTAAGCGTTTTAAAGGACTTTTTAGGCGCTAGGGCGGCAAAATGATACCCGCGTACTTGATGCTGGCTGCGGGCATTGGGCTAATCATGCTCGAGTTTATGCTCGGTAGCTTTTTCGTGCTATTTTTCGGGCTTGGATTTTTAGCGGTCGGAGTTTTGGGATTTTTTATCGATATCGCTTGGGAGTATCAAATTTTACTCATCGCTATCGTCTCATTAGTGCTGCTTTTTGCGCTTAGAAAGCCGCTAAAGGCCAAATTTAACCAGCACGAAAGCGAAGTTAAAGACGACTTTTTAAACGAGAGCGGCGAGGGCGAGATCAGAGAGGGTATGGTTTATTTTAAAGGTACTTTATGGCGCTACGACGGAAATTTAGCCGAGGGCTCGAAGGTGCGCGTGCGCGGCACGAAGGGAAATAAAGTCGTTTTAGAGCGAGATTAAATTTGAGCTTTTGAGGCGGCTTTTTGATGCTTTGTTTGCTTTTTTGCGTCGCTCAAATTTAAGTAAAAAAGGATAGCGGTGAAACTTGCCGTAGATGCATATTATGCGGGAAATAAGGCTAAAGTCGTAGGGGTTTTGTTTGAAAACTTTAGCGACGAAAAGCCGCTCAAAATCATCTCAAAAGTAGTGGACGGCGTAGCGCCGTATGAGAGCGGAAGCTTTTATAAAAGGGAGCTGCCGTGCATCGTCTCGCTTTTGCAGGATTTGGATGTGCGGGATATTTCGCTCATCGTGATCGACGGTTTCGTTTATCTTGATGGCGATGGCAGATACGGTCTGGGCGGGCATTTATACGAGCGCTTGGAGCGCAGAGTGCAGGTCGTTGGCGTAGCCAAATCGCCTTTTAAAGGCAGCTGCAAGCTCGTAAGAGAAATTTGCAGAGGCGGTAGCAAAAGGCCGCTTTTTATTAGCGCGATCGGTATGGATGTCGACAAAGCGGCGCGGCTCGTAAAGGGGATGAGCGGCGAGTTTAGGATGCCTAACTTGCTTAAAATTTTAGACGACGAGACTAAAAGCGATTTTTAACTACTTTGCGGCGAAATTTAACTTAATTTTGATGTTGTCTGTGGGTGTAAATTTGAGAGAAACTGCGGCCAAATTTGACCTTGACCGCATTAAATTTTAGTGTTTGTGATGAGGACAGGCGTGTGCTTTATCGCTTGCGCTGCTTTTGCCGTGATGAGCGCAGCCTTTATGTTGCGCGCACCCGTGCGCTTTTGCGTCGCATTTTGGGCATGGCTTTGATTTGGCGCAGTCGCCGCTACAGCCGAGATTTTTGTCTACTCCGTGATTTCCGTGATGAGGGCACTCTTTCATCGCGCCGTGAGCCTGTGCACAGCTAGCGTTTGTCATGCCATGATGCGGACAGCTTGCGTCTTTTATCTGCGTAGCGTGGCGATACTCCTGCGCGTTTTGCTGGGTCGGAGCTGGTTTGTTCGCCGTGCAGCCTGCAAAAAACAGTGCCGCAATCGCAGCTAAAACTAAATTTTTCATCTTTTCTCCTTTGATAAAATGTCTCGGGATTTTATCAAATTTAAGCTTTATAAATCGGGTTAAATTTGAGCGGGTGGTAGAAACTATTTAAATTTAAAAAGCCGTTGCAAATTTGACTCTAGGTTTTATGCGATCGACCATCTGTGACGGTGCGGAGCATAGCAGCTAGTGCCAAAAGGCTAAATTTTAGCTTGAAAGCGTCTTTTGCGGATTTTAAAATCATTTCTTTTCTTTGCGTATGCCGTAAAATGATATCCGCAAGACGTCAAAAAACGTGAATTTATCAAAGATAAAAGCGTTTTTCGCTAAACTCGCGTAAAAAAATTAAAGGAAAAATTTGACTAGACTAAGCGTAGACGAGGCGGTAAATTTGATAGAAAACGCCGAGCTCAACGAGCTTGGAGCGATGGCTCTGGCGCGCAAACGCGAGCTGCATCCTCAGGGCGTCACGACCTTTATCGTGGATAGAAACATCAACTACACGAACGCGTGCTGGGTGGACTGTAAATTTTGCGCGTTTTACCGCGATCACAAGGACGAGGACGCCTACGTGCTCGGCTTTGACGAGATCGGGCAAAAGATCGAGGAACTCATCGCTATCGGCGGGACGCAAATTTTATTTCAAGGCGGCGTACACCCGAAGCTAAAAATCGAGTGGTACGAGGATCTCGTGGAGTTTATAGCAAAAAAATACCCGAGCATCACGATTCACGGATTTTCCGCGGTCGAGATCGACTATATCGCGAGGATCTCGCGTATCAGCACGAGGGAGGTGCTTCGCAGGCTGCGAGAAAAGGGGCTCTACTCGATGCCCGGAGCCGGAGCCGAGATACTAAGCGACCGCGTCCGTGACGTGATCGCGCCTAAAAAATGCGACGTAGAAACCTGGCTGCGCATCCACCGCGAGGCGCACGAGGAGGGACTAAAGACGACTGCTACGATGATGTTTGGCACCGTAGAAACCACGCGCGAGATCGTGGAACACTGGGAGCATATCAGGAGCTTGCAGGATGAGACGGGCGGCTTTAGAGCGTTTATATTGTGGAGCTTTCAGGGGCTAAATACGCGCCTAGCCGCCGAACGTCCCGAGATCAAAAAGCAAAGCTCGAACCGTTATTTGCGTCTGCTTGCGGTCTCTAGGCTGTTTTTAGACAACGTGCCAAATATCCAAAGCAGCTGGGTCACGCAGGGCAGCTACATCGGGCAGCTCGCGTTGCTGTTTGGCGCAAACGACCTAGGCAGCACGAT
>CALIWP010000055.1 GCA_938046705.1 uncultured Campylobacter sp.
TTCGTTTGCGATAAAAATTTTAGGTAAATTTTTAAGATTCGTCGGCATTAAAAGATTAAAATTTTCATTTAGTTCAGTAAAATTTGACGCTTCAAATTCGCCGCTAATATCTTTAAATTTAACGCTTTCGCCCGCCCTTAAATTTTTAAAAGCAAACTCCAAAAGCTCGTTAAAATTCTCCCTCGTAACAGGCGTAAATTTGCCGTCTATAAAAACGCAAACGTCGCTAAAAACGCCGTTTTCGCACTCTTTTAGCTCGCCTTTTAGATAAGCGCTAACGACGCGCGGCGTGATGTTTGAGAGGGCATTTTGCGGTTCGCTCGTTTCGCCGCCTGGTAAATTTCCGCTCGCATAAACCTTTGAGCCGCGCAAAAACACGCTGTGAGGCAGCGCGCTAGAAAGTAGATCGGAAAACGCCAAAAGCTCATCTTGCGAGCCATTAACGTAAAGCGCCCTTGAATCTTGCTGCTTTTTAAGGCTAAAATTTAACCCGCTTTTTTGCGCGTAAAATTTAAGAAAAAATGCGAAATTCTCACTCGCGCAATCAAACTCAAAAGCTAAAATCATATCGCGCCCTTTTTTGAAAACTCTAAAGCGATGTCTGAAACGCTAAAATTTGCAATCTTTTCGTAGCAAAATCCAAGATGCGAAAGCTCGTCTAAAAGCGTCTTTTCCATCAAATTTGCCCCCTCTTGCGCCTGCGCGGAGAGCTCAAAGCTCATAGGCTCGATGCGCTTTGGCACGATACCTAAAATTTTCGTCCGCGGCAAATCGCCCGCAAGCTCCATAAGCCGCAATGTTTCTAACATCTCGACCTCGTGCGCGGAGCCGTTCCATGAGACGGCGGGCGGCATCTGCTCGTAACCGAAAAAATACACATCCCCCGTCTCGCCGCCCTCGGCGCTGATGCAGTCGGCGACTATCAAAACGTCCGAGCTAGCGATAAGGGGCGTTAGCGCCATAGCTAGAGTACCGCCGTCGATAAATTTGAGCTCCAAATTTGCGCTGTCGGCGTTAAATTTGGAGCCGTCGCTACGAGCGAGATCGCCGCTTAGATTTGAGTTCGCGCCATCCAAATTTGACGAGTCAAATTTATCGTCCAAATTTAAAACGGAGTCAAATTTAGCCGAGGGTTTAGGGCTAAATTTGTAGTTTCGCTCCATCATTTTTACAAAATGCACCCCAACGCCCTCGTCGCCAAACATCACGTTGCCGATACCTAGCACCAAAACGCGCATCAGTGCTCGTCTTTTACGTATTTGTAGCCGCTTACGATGGCGTCCATAGCTCCGTTTTTGCCTTTTACGGCGTTAAACACCGCCATATACACGTGCGCTACGACAAAAACCATGATGATCCACATGCAGATGCGGTGTATCGTGCGGACGTTAGCTAGCCCGCCCATGAGCTCCTCGCACTGCCTCATCGGCTCATAAAGCAGCCCGCCAAGCCCCTCGTGATAGACGTGGACATATAGCACGAGGCCCGTTAGGCAGATCAGAAAAAGCACCAGATAAAAGAAAAAATACGACGCAAACTGAAGCGGATTATAAACGCCCTTTAGATGCGGGTGCGGGCCTAAAAACAGGTAGTATTTTATCTGCGCTATCCAGACTTTGGGATTAAAAAAATCGACGATACTCACGACCTCTTTGCGGCTGTATTTGTCAAATATAAATAGGTAAAGCTTGAAAATAAAGCACGCTATCAGGACAAATCCCGCGATCTGATGAGCCGCGCGCCACTTGGCGTTCATAAACAGCACGGGCTGGGTCGTGACCTCGGGACTAACGAAAACATAGGATATATAGTATCCGCTCACGACCAAAAAGGTGATGGCAAAAAACCTGATCCAGTGCGTCGCTCTAAGCCCGATGGAAAATTCATACTCGCTTTTGCGGTCAAATTTATGCTCGCTCATAGCCGCTCCTTTCACAAATTTGGGTTGATTTTGTATTCGCCCAGCTGCGTGCCGCGCGCATCCATCACGTGCACGGCGCATGCGATACAAGGATCGTACGAATGGATCTTGCGTATGATCTCAAGCGGCTTGGTTAGATCGGCGATCTTTAGCCCGATGAGGCACTCCTCGTAGCTTCCGCGCACGTTTGCGGCGTCTTTTGGCGAGGCGTTCCATGTGCTAGGTACGACGGCTTGCCAGTTGGTTATCACGCCGCCCTTTATGCGGCACCAGTGGCTTAGCGCTCCGCGAGGAGCATTGCCTTGGAAATTTCCTTTATACTCTTTACCGTTATCTATGACGTATTTCGCGCAGGTTTCTTGATCGGTTTTTAGATTTTCTACCAAGCTATTAAAGGCGGTTAGTCCGTGATCGGCTACT
>CALIWP010000056.1 GCA_938046705.1 uncultured Campylobacter sp.
TAGGTCCGTTTATGACGAAAAGATCCTTCATAATGCCGCTCATCATCTTTGGATAATCATCAAAAATTCTCTCATTGCCCAAGAACTCAGGCAGATTTTTATAAAGCTTAAGATCGCTCATAACAAAGCTCTCATCAAGCATCTTATCGTACGACAAGCTATCCGCGCTAAAATCTCCCGCAGCCCTAGCTTTTAGCACCGCTTTGGCCGCCAAAACGCCGCTTTCTACCGCTAGATCCATACCGCGCACCGAGTATCCTACTTTTAGGCAAAAACCCGCCGCGTCGCCTGCTACTATGACGCCGTGATCGCTTAGCTTTTTAATAGAATTTAGCCCGCCCTCAGGCACGATGTGAGCCGAATACTCCGTCGTTTTGCCGTTTTTGATAAGAGGCTTAACCGCAGGGTGGTTTTTAAAATTTTCCAGCATCGCAGGCACGCTCATATCGCTTACGTGCGAGTTGTGCAGACCGAAAACTACGCCCAGAGATATCGAGGTTTCGTTGGTGTATAAAAATCCGCCGCCCATATGCTCGTTTGACGCGCTTCCGGCGAATAGCCACGCCGCGCCCTCGTTGCCGCTTACGTTAAAGATATCCTCGATCCTGTCTTTGCCAAGCTCGATGATCTCTTTTACGCCGACCGCACAGGTATGCGGATTTAGCTCGTATCCTAGGCCGTATTTTGAGCAGATAGTGGAGTTTGCGCCGTCTGCTACGATCACGACGTCGGCTCTCATCTCTTCGCCGCCAGCGATTACGCCGCAAACTTTGCCGTCCTCTTTAATAAGATCGTCCACTCTGATGCCCGCTATTATAGAAGCTCCCGCTTCCTCGGCCTTTTCGCCCAGCCACGCGTCAAATTTGACCCTTAAAACCGAATACGATAGATCGGCTTTATTTTCGCTAGGCTTTAGAGCGTACTCCATCGTGACGTTGTCGTCCGTGGTGATGAACGATAGCTTCTCGCGAGTTATCAGTCTCTCGATCGGCGCGATCTGTGCAAAATTTGGAAACACCGGCTCAATGCTGTGCGCGTAAATTCTGCCGCCGCTCATATTTTTAGCCCCTATAAAGTTGCCTCTTTCAATGAGCAACACCTCAAGCCCTTCCTTTGCTAGCAGATACGCCGATATGCAGCCGGCGATGCCGCCGCCGACGATTATCGCGTCAAATTTTTCATCCGCCATTATTTACCTTTCATGCGAAAATCCGCCTTGCGACACTTCCGCTTAAATTTTTAAATTTTGCTTTATCTCTTTTGAGACGACTAACTCATTTGTCGATCGGCGCATTGCCGGC
>CALIWP010000057.1 GCA_938046705.1 uncultured Campylobacter sp.
CGTAAAATTCTACCCGTTTTCTTATAAATTTGGCTTCCAAAGCCGTCTTTTTGCTTTCAAATGATACAATTCTGATTTCAATTATTAAATTATAGCTTTTAAATTTGACGGGAGCTCTCATGAAAAAACTGGTTTGGCTAAATCCTGTTGTAAAAAGTATCTACGACTTTGCGGCACTTAAAGAAATTTTACAAAACAAAGGCTTTAGCGTAGCCGAGTGCGAAAAAGACCACGTTAATAGCGTCAAAAACGCATACAAAAATAGCCTCGCGCAAAAGGAACTCATCTTTGATAGTCGCTGTCCTAGGGCTGCAAATTTCATCAGGGCAAATTTCAAAGAGCATGCTAGCCTTGTATCAAATTTAAACCCTATTTTGATTGAAAGCGCCACCGAGCTTAGCGCAAAGCTAAAAGAGGACGAGTGGCTCTACGTGACGACGCCCTGTGAGGACTTGGCCGAGCTTGGCAGGGGGCTAAATTTAGCTCGAACCACATTTTTAACCTGGAAAAGCTTCAAAGAGCAAAATGAGATAAATTTGGAGACAAAAAAGCTCGAAGCAAGCCCGGTACCGCCGGGATTTTTTACAAATTTGGGCGTAAAGACCCTAAGTCTTGGCAACAAAGAAAAGATACAAAACGCATTTTCATATAAATTTAGCGAGCTTAAAAACTATCAGATCATCGAGCTTTTATACTGCGAAAACGGCTGTCACAACGGAGATGGGCTGTGAGGGAAATTTTTAAAAAGAGCATTTTAGTTTTGGTGATCTTTGTCATCTGGCAGGTCGTTTGCGAGCTAGAAATTTTCACGCCATATATCTTGCCAAGCCCGGTGACGACCTTTAAGACGATGCTAGCCATGATACAAAGCGGCGAGCTCGTCACGCACACGGTCATCAGCTTTAAGCGTATATTTGTAGGCTACGCGCTCTCCTTTGCTTTAGCGCTCGTGCTTGGTGGAATAGCGGCACTTTTGCCAAAGATCAGCGTTTATTACGAGTGGGTACTGGAGTTTTTTAGAAATATACCGCCGCTTAGTTTGATCGCCATTTTGGTGCTTTGGTTTGGCATAAACGAGACACCAAAGATCATCATTATTATCCTAGCCTCGTTTTTCCCGATGTTTCTAAGTATCCAAAAAGGGCTAACGAGCTGCGACGTGAAGCTCATCGAGGTCGGTAAAATTTTTGGCTTTAGCAAATTTGAGATTTTTTACAAGATCATTTTTAAAAGCGCGCTAAAAGATATCTTTGTCGGTATGCGCATCGGCTTTGGCTACGCTATGCGCGCGATCATAGGAGCTGAGATGATAGCGGCTTCAAGCGGGCTAGGCTACCTCATACTTGATGCTGAGGAGCTTTCGCGCGCGGATAGGATATTTGTTGGCATTTTTACGATAGGAATTTGCGGTATGCTCATAGATAGGATATTTTTGTTTTTGATATCTAAATTTAGCCTTTTGCGAGGTGAAAAATGATAGAAATTTCAAATTTATCCAAGCATTTTTATATCGGCGAGAAGCGTATCGACGTTTTAAGAGAGCTAAATTTAAACATAAAAAAAGACAAAATCACCGTCATACTCGGCAGGAGCGGCTGCGGTAAAACTACGCTTTTACGCCTCATCGCCGGTCTTGAAAGCGTAAGCCTTGGCGAGATAAAATTTAAAGAGCAAGCAAAGATCGGCTTTGTCTTTCAAGAAGCCCGCCTCATGCCATTTTTAAACGTCTATGAAAATATCGTTTTTGCGCTTAAAAAGCATGAGATCGAGCCAGCAAAGATAGATAGCCTGATCTCCATGATAGGGCTTAGCGACTTTAAATTTGCCGCCGTTTCGCAGCTCTCTGGGGGCATGAGCTCGCGCGTTTCGCTTGCAAGAGTGCTTGCATATGAGGCAAATTTGATCCTCATGGACGAGCCGTTTGCGGCACTTGATGCCTTTACGAGAGCTAGCATGCAGGCTGAAATTTTAAAAATACAAGCCGGCAAAACTATCCTTTTCGTCACGCACAACATCGACGAGGCGCTGTTTTTGGCTGATGAGATCATCTTGCTTGAAAAAGGCGGTATAAAGTCAAACTACGATCTATCAAATTTAGAAAGACCGAGAGACTTGTTAAGTGAGGAGCTAATAGCGATAAAGCGCAAAATTTTGAGTGAAATTTAGGATAAAGATAGATGATAATTAAAACCAAAATGAAGCAAAAAATTTATATAATCCACAAAATTTAAATCACAAGGAGCAAATATGAGAAAGTTTTTCAAGGTTTTATGTGTAGCCTCTTTGCTTTGCCTCGTCGCAAACGCAAGCGAAGGCTTAGATAAGATCGGCATGACCTACGTCAAATCGCCGCTAAACGTCCCATCGATCGTCGATAAATTTAAAGGCTTTTACGCGAAGTCTTTTGGCGTGCCGGTCGAGTACTCCGAGATCACCTCAGGTGCGAAACAAACGCAAGCGCTCGCTTCAAATTCGCTCCAGTTTCTAAACTGCGTGGGC
>CALIWP010000058.1 GCA_938046705.1 uncultured Campylobacter sp.
ACTTTATCTTAAAGCCAACTCCAGAGCAAACTCCGCTAAATAACTTCGGCTATCCTTACGGCGAAGTGGACGACAACGTGCTAAATTATTATTCTCCAAAAGAATTTAGCTACGACTACAAGTCGCAAGAGGTCAAATGAAGGGCTTTTGGCTAGCTCTGGCGTCGGTAGTAAGCGCGCTGGCGGCGACTCTTTGCTGCCTGCCTGCACTTTTGTTTTTGATTTTCGGCGCTTCATTTAGCCTGCTTAGCTCGGAGGCGATAGAGAGCTTAACTGAGCTAAGGCCCTATTTTACCGCACTTGCCGCGATCTGCTTTGCGGCGAGCGCGTTTTATTTTTTCAAAAAGCCAAAATCCTGCGACCTTGCAAATCGCCGCAAAAAGTGGATCTTCATCTACGTTTTTTTAGCTGTTTTTGTGATTATTCTGCTATCATACCCCGAAGTTTTAGGAAAAATTTATGAATAAAATTCTATCTATTTTACTGCTTGCAAGCGTGGCGTTTGCAAATCAAAATTTTGTTATCAAAGTCGAGGGGATGCACTGCCCGCTGTGTACGGCGATGGTGCGAAAAGCCCTGCTAAAGGTGGACGGCGTCATTAGCGCCAAGGCTAGCCTGCACGACAAAACCGCCCGCGTCGAGACGAAAGACGGCGTGAGCGAGAAGCAGCTGCTAGATGCGGTGGCGACGACTGGCTACACGGGCGAGATAGTCAAGTAAATTTAAGGAGCAAACATGCAAGGACTACTAAACTGGCAGGCGATTAGGGAACTCAAATTTGCGCCTATGACTAGAGACGGAGCTGGTGGAAGCGCGGTTGATTGGGATAAAGTAGCCGTGATGTATAACGGCATGGCTGAGCTTGAAAAACGTAGCGCGCAAATTTTAGCGGATACTTTACCGATAACGTCCGAAGATAGCGTACTAGACGTGGGATGCGGACCGGGGCGCCTTAGCGTACCGATAGCAAGGCGAGCCAAAAGCCTAACCGCGCTTGACGCGTTTGGAGAGATGCTTAAATTTTGCAAGCAAAACGCCAAAAACGCCGGCGTAAAAAATATAAAATTTTTACAGAAAAGCTGGCTAGATAGCGACGCCTTGGACGTGATCGGCAAGCACGATATCGTCGTCGCCTCGCGTTCGGTTGGTCTTGGCGATATAAAAAAGCTAAACGACGCAGCGAAAAAATACGTATGTATAACTAGCTTTTTGGAGGACTATCCAAGCCTTAGAGAAATTTGGATGGATTTGCTTGCGGGCATCGACGAAAGAGCCTCTAAACGTCCGCCTTTTATAAACGAAAACCCGAGGATGTTTGGCTACAACGTTACTTTTAATATGCTTTACGATCTGGGCGCAAACGTAAACGTGCGTATCTTTGATACCGTTTACGAAAAAAGTTTTACGGACAAATACGAGGCTTACGAGT
>CALIWP010000059.1 GCA_938046705.1 uncultured Campylobacter sp.
GTATTCGCCAAGCGGGGTGCTGACGCTTAGCGCGAGTTGCAAGACCTTGCCTTTAAGCGCGCCAGAGCCCACCAGCTCGTGCGAAAAGACGATGTCGATATAGGCCTTTAGCATAGGCGGTACGTTTAGCCAGTACATCGGGTACAAAAATACGATGCGCTCGGCACCCGCTAGCGCGTCTTGCTCTGCGCGGGCGTCTATGCGCGCGATATCTAGGCCGTAAAGCCCCTCCAAATGGCGCACCTTAGCGTCCGCGGCGGCCTTTGCTACCTGCGATAAGGCTTTATTTACGCGCGATGCGGCGAGATTTGGGTGCGATAAGATAACTAGCGTTTTCATGTTGTTTCCTTTGTTAGATTTTGCGGAATCATATCGTTAAAAAGCTAAAAATAGATTAAAGATGCTTGCAAGAGCGAAGCTTTTGCAAGTAAGAAAACAAAATTTTAAAGTACCAAGCCATGCCCGCTCGGTGATTACAGCGATTAAATTTAACGGCTCCAAGCCGCCCAAACTCCAAGCAGGCGGCATACCCGGTTGGTGCGTCAAGCGAAGACCTTGATGTGACTACGAGGCATCGCTAGACTGAGTAAATTTGGCCGATAAGAGACTAAATTTACTGGCGACCAGCTTGCTAGCAAAGGACGGCTGATTTTTACTCTGCCGGCTTACGCCTTGCGCACTTTTGCTATTTTACACGCTAAATTTACCGTCCAAGACGCCAAAATCATTCGTTCAATTTTTGCCCGTCATTATGCCGTAGTTAGTCGAAATTTAACGACGAATTTGACCGCAACGGATTAAATTTACGGTCAAAATTCGGCTCCAAAACCCTCGCCCTCAAATTTAAAACGCAAATGCCGCCCACGCTCAAAATCAAATTTCGCGGCAAATTTTACAACCCAAAATAACCAAATTTTAGCCGCAAAGACGAGTCAAAAGTGCGTAAATTCGCATCACTCTGGCGGCTTATAGCCCTTTTCTTTACGGCGTAGCTCGAGTTCATAGGCATCATTTAGCGCATCTTCGTCGTCAAATTTCGTCCCGTCCAAAAATTTGCGTTCGTCGTCAAACTGCCTAGTTTTGAGCCCCCACAGCAGCGCCGCCAGCCCGCACGCGCCCAGTAGCGTAGAAACCCCGATCATCATCGCCACGACCGCCCCGCTCATCGCTCGCTCCTAACCCGCATCGCGTTTAGCACGACCGCAACCGAGCTTAGCGACATAGATAGCGCAGCCACAGCTGGCGCGACGTAGCCAGCCATCGCCAGCGGTATCGTCACGGCGTTATAAACGAGCGAAAAGGCCAAATTTTGCCGCACGATGCGGTAGGTTTTACGCGCGAGCGCTACGGCAGCCGCGAGCGAGGCGGGGTCATCTCTCATCAGCACGACGTCGCTTTTTGCGATACTCACGGCTGCTCCGCTGCCCATACACACGGCCACGCTTGAGAGCGCGAGCGCGGCGGCGTCGTTGATCCCGTCGCCTATCATCAGCACGTTTCGCCCCTGCTGCGCCAGTCTCTCCACGTAGGCGGCCTTGTCCGTAGGCAGCGCGTTTGCAACCGTTTCGCCCACGCCTAGCTGCTCTGCTACGCGCTTTGCGGCGTATTCGTTATCGCCCGTTAGCATCGCTACTCGCATACCAGCGTTTTTTAGCGCGGCTACGCACTCTTTGGCGCCCTCTTTTAGGCTCTCCTCTAGCTCAAATACCGCCGCGATCTGCCCGCCCTCGGCAAAAAAATAACAAGTGCCACGCACGGCTTCGCCGCTATAAAGCCCTAGCTTGCGCATAAATTTTTCGCTCCCGCCCACTAGCTTTTTACCCTCAAATTTTGCTTGCGTGCCGCGAGCTGCGATGTTTTCAAAGCCGCTTAACTCTAAAAGTTTTAAATCACTAAAATTTGCGCGCAGATACTCGCCCACGGCGCGGCTAACGGGATGATCCGAGCCGCTAACTAGCGAAAAAAGCGCGCTTGCGTCAAATTTGCCCGCGTGCGTAGATTTACTCACCTTAAGCCGCCCCGACGTGAGCGTGCCGGTCTTGTCAAACACGGCCGTATCGCACTTTGCCAGACTTTCGATGATGCGCGCTTCTTTAAAAAGTATCCCGCGCCTAAAGCCCGCCCCAAGCGCAACAAGCGTACTAACGGGCGTCGCAAGTCCCAGTGCACATGGGCACGAGATCACCACGACTGATATCGCGACGATGAGCGCGGCGGAGAGTTCGCCCGTGCGCCAGAACCAAAACGCAAACGTCGCTAGCGCCAGCGCCGTGATAGCGGCCGAAAACCTCGCCGCGATAGCGTCTGCGAGCGCCTGAATTTTAGGCTTTTTGGCTGAGGCGGTTTCGAGCAAATTTATGATACGTGCTAGCACCGACTCGCTAAATACGGCGCCGACCTCATAAACCAGCGTGCCGTCTACGCACACAGAGCCGCTTTTTATCTCGTTTTCGCCATCTTTTGCGCTAAGATACGCAGGCGCGCTCTCGCCGCTAAGGCTAGAGAGATCAAAGCTCGCCGCGCCGCTGATGGCGACGCCGTCAAGTAGCACGCGCTCGCCAGCTCGCACGACCACTAGCTCGCCCACTCTCACCTCCTGCGCACTTTTTAGGGTTATTTCGTCGCCGTTTTTGACGCTAACTGAGTTTAAATTTAGCGAGCTTAGATTATCAAGCGTGTCGGCGGCCTTTTTATTGCTTAAAATTTCCAGGTATTTGCCGATAAACACGAAAGTAATTATCATCGCAACCGAGTCGAAATACGTCTCGCCGCGCCTAGAAAACATCGCGTATATCGAGAATATATAAGCCGCGAGCGTACCCGTGACGATGAGGCTATCCATGTTTTGAGTTTTATTTTTTAGCGCGCTCCAAGCACCCCTAAAAAACCCGCTTCCTGTATAAAAAAGCACCGGCGTAGCGAGGATAAATTCGGCGAAATTTATGATAGAGCGCACGTCGGCGCGCATGCCCGTGAAGTAGCCGCCGTACTGCGCGACGGCCAGCCACATAATGTTCATCGTGCAAAATATCCCGACAAGCAGCCGCGCGTAAAATTCGCGCCTCTGCCCCGCGAGTCTGTGCTCCTGAGCCTGCGCGTCGTATGGGTAGGGTTCAAAGCCGACAGAGCGGATGAGGGCAAAAATTTGAGCCAAATTTACCTCGTTTTCGTCCCAGACGATGAGGGCTTTGTTATTAACCGAGTTTATATTTACCTCTAAAATTCCCTTCTGCGCAAATAAAACCTTCTCGTTTAGCCAGATACAAGCCGAGCAGTGGATGCCCTCGATGATGAGCGAGATTTTGTTAAATCCATTCTCGTTTTTGACGTAGTTTTGATAAATAGCCGCGAGGTCCTCTTGCGACTTTTGTGCTGCGTTTTTCGCACCCCGAGCGGGATTTAGCGTAGTTTTGCCAAGCCTTTCGTAAAACTCGCCAAGCCCGCTTGAGTTAAGTATCTCGTAAACTCCCGCGCACCCCTCGCAGCAAAACAGCTTCCCACCGCGCTCTATCAGCGCCTCGCGCTCAAATTCGCCCCTGCAATGCGCGCACTTAAATTTGCCCATCGATTACTTTTTTTCTTTCGTTTTAAGATTTTAGATTATACGCAAAATTTCTAAAGCCTCGCTTGATTTTGCTAGCTTTGACGCGGTTACTGTTTGCGTCCGAATTTGACGGTAAATTTGACGTATTTTGCTCGCGTAAAAATTCCTCTGTAAATTTGACCGGATTTGACCAAGACCAGTACCTTGAAAATGCTAGTAAATTACGCAAATCACCCTTAAATTTTAACCTCAAATTTGACGCAACAAAACTAGCAACTTCTCACGCAAACTCCCTATCTATCACGATGAAAATTTTATATCCGGGAAAGCTTAG
>CALIWP010000060.1 GCA_938046705.1 uncultured Campylobacter sp.
CACGTATTTTATATACGCTCCCTCGCAAATTTTAAATTTGCCTCGCCTAGCGAAAAAATACTTCGCCTAGTTTTTTATAAATTTTATACGCTTAACTCAAATTTCAGTCAAATTTATTTACTTGCCTCGATCATCTCTAAAAGTCCGTCTTTATCTAGCCAAATTTTATTTTTATCCGAGCTATACTCGAAATTTTCTTCCACGAGATGCCCTTTTTCGCCCAGCGCGTTTATGCTAAAGTCGTCGTCCTTGCTCGTAAATTTGATCGACGGGCTGATCACGTAGTGGTCGTCAAACTCATAGGTGAGGTGCGCGTCGTCCTTGCCGACCATGACCTCGTGCATCTTTTCGCCCGGACGGATGCCGATTATCTTTACGCCAAGATGTGGCGCCATGGAGCGAGCAAGCTCGATCATCGTCATCGAAGGGATTTTTGGGATGAAAATTTCGCCGCCCTTCATACGCTCAAAGTTTTTAAGTACGAAATTTACGCCTTGCTCAAGCGTGATCCAAAACCGCGTCATATCAGCGTGCGTGATCGGTAGCTCCTTCGCGCCTTCTGCGATCAGCCTCTTAAACAGCGGCACTACCGAGCCGCGCGAGCCCACGACGTTGCCGTAGCGAACGACGCTAAAACGAGTTTTTTTGCTGCCTGCGATGTTGTTTGCTGCGACGAAAAGTTTATCGCTGGCAAGCTTGGTCGCGCCGTATAAATTTACCGGGTTGCACGCCTTGTCAGTCGAGAGCGCGATGACCTTGCTCACGCCGCACTCTAGCGCCGCGTCGATGACGTTTTGCGCGCCGCCTATGTTGGTTTTGATACACTCCATCGGGTTGTATTCTGCGATTGGCACGTGCTTCATGGCTGCTGCGTGGATGACGTAGTCGATGCCGTTCATCGCGGTCATCAGGCGCTTTTCGTCGCGTACGTCGCCGATGAAAAATCGCATGGCGGGGTCTTTAAAAACCTGCGCCATCTCGTACTGTTTTAGCTCGTCGCGAGAGTAGATGACTAGCCTTTTTGGTTTAAATTTGGAGAGTAAAATTTCGGTGTATTTTTTACCGAACGAGCCTGTGCCGCCGGTGATGAGAATGGATTTTCCGTTAAACATTTATTTTTGCCTTTCGCGGTTTGTTTTTTCGCCGTACGTCGTAAATTTAAATTCGCTTGGCCGCGTATTTTGCATACGCTCCTTCGCAAATTTTAAATTTGTCTCGTTTAGCTAAAACGATTCGCCGTTTATTTAAATTTTATTCAGCCTGAGCAAAAACCGTGCCTTAAATTTGATTCAAAATTTAGCTCGTTAAATTTGTTTAGGTGCGGTATTTTTGCTTTTACTTCAAAATCCTAGGCAGGGTTATGCCTTCTTGCGCCTGATATTTACCCTTTTTATCCGCATACGTCACCTCGCACGGCTCGTCGCCTTCGATAAATAGCACCTGCGCGATGCCTTCGTTCGCGTAAATTTTAGCCGGTAGCGGCGTCGTATTTGAAATTTCTATCGTGATGTGCCCCTTAAATCCGGGCTCAAAAGGCGTGACGTTTACGATGATACCGCAGCGGGCGTATGTGCTCTTACCAAGGCAGATCGCTAGTACGTTATC
>CALIWP010000061.1 GCA_938046705.1 uncultured Campylobacter sp.
TAACTCATAAAAAATAAAATTTGCTAGAAATTTCTAGCAAATTTTGATTCTGCGTTTTTATAGATTGAGAATTTACTCCCAAGAACGAGCAAATTTATATATTATTTTCCAAACTCATAAACTATCTTTCCACTTTTTATCGTGGTAGTCGCTGCACCTTTTAGCTTTTTGCCAAAAAGCGGAGAATTTATCGATTTTGAGCGGTTTATCTTCTCATCATAAATGTACTCGATCTCAGGGTCTATCACTGCGATGTCAGCTAGCATGCCCTCAGCAAGCCTGCCTTTATCTTTTAAATTTAGCATTTTAGCCGCATTTGTCGATGTTAGCTCCACCATGCGCTCTAGGCTTATAATGCCCTCATTTACGAGCTTTAGCGTAAGTGGCACAAGGGTTTGAAGTCCGATGATACCAAATGGTGCCTTGTCAAATTCCACTATCTTTTCGTCTGTGTGGTGCGGCGCATGATCGGTGGCGATGACGTCTATAAGGCCGCTTTTTAGCGCCTCTCTCACCGCTTTTACGTCGCTTATCTCACGAAGTGGCGGTGACATTTTGAAATTTGTATCATAGGCATTTTTCAAAATTTCATCGTCGCTAAAGCTAAAGTGGTGAGGTGTTGCCTCACAAGTGATGTTTATGCCCTCTTTTTTGCCCATTTCGATGATCTTTAGCGAATACTCCGAGCTTACGTGAGCGATATGGATGTGTGCCTTAGTAAGCTTTGCAAGCAGCATATCACGGCTCACTGCGATTTCCTCTTTCTCTCTCGCCATTCCACGAAGTCCAAGTATGGCCGAGACCTTGCCCTCGTGCATGACGCCCTGCCTGCAAAGCGAGCAATCCTCTGAGTGACTTATACAAAAGCTACCAAACATACTTGAATACTCAAGTGCTGCTCTCATCACGCTTGAGCTAGTTACTGGTAGACCATCATCGCTAAATGCAACTGCTCCAGCCTCTATAAGATCGCCCATTTCAACGATCTCGTTGCCACCAAGGCCTTTGCTGATGGCTGCGATTGGCAAAAGATCGATCAGCCCGCAGTTTTTAGCCTTTTCTATCATCGCTCTTGTGATTGAAGCGTTGTCATTTACTGGGTTTGTGTTAGCCATGCAAAGGCAGGTGGTCACTCCTCCAGCTACGGCTGCCTGCGAGCCTGAGATGATGTCGTCTTTGTACTCTTGACCAGGATCGCGAAAGTGCACGTGCATGTCGATAAAAGCGGGCATGAGCGTAAGCCCCTGCGCGTCGACGTATTCGACTGAAGTCTGCTCGTAGCCGTCTTCGGCGAGTACGGAAAGCGCGAGAGCTTCCGTCGTTTTTTTATTCGTAAAATAGCCGGTATAGACCGCGCGGATTTTATCGTCCACGACAAGCAGCGCTCCGGGCGTGTCGATCGCTTCGTCGAGGAGGTGTGCATTGTAAAAAAGAAGAGCGCGCGTCATGACTTCGCCTCCACGGGATTTCCGTCTTCACCCGCCGTATACAGCGCGTCGCAGTATTCGCAGCGGTACAATCTTTTTATGCGGTCGACGAGCAAAAAGGTCGACGGAACGAAGTTTTCGCTCGCCGTGATGCAGCGCGGATTTTTACAGCGGAATACGTTTTGCACGCGCGGCGGCAGGGTCATATTGATTTTCCGAACGACTTTTTCGTCTTTAATAATATTGACGCAGATGTCGGGATCGATAAAGCCGAGTACCGAAAAATCGATATCGATGATATTGTCGATTTTGATCATATCTTTTTTGCCGCTCTTTTGCGACGGCACGTTCATGATGAGCGCCGACGTAAAAGGAGAAGCGTCGAGGCCGAGCCGGCGGAAAATGCGCCAGCCCGTCCCCGCCCTGATGTGATCGATTACCAAACCGTTTTTAATCGCCGTTACGTTCATCACCGCCTCCGCTCGTATCGGAATCCGAAAGCCTGCAATTTTAGGCCGCAAAAATCCGGCCGCTTTTTTTTAAGCGTCCTACAGACAGCCCGTCAATTTTGCAATGAGCGCCATGCGCGCATACATGCCGTACTTCACCTGCCTGAAATACGCAGAGCGCGGATCGTCGTCTACTTCCGGCGCTATTTCGTTTACGCGCGGCAGCGGATGAAGTACGATCATGTCCGGGCGCGCAAGCTTCATCTTGGCTTTGTCGAGGATATAGCTGTCTTTTAATCGGATATAATCCT
>CALIWP010000062.1 GCA_938046705.1 uncultured Campylobacter sp.
CATCCTAAACCCGTTTAAGATGGGGTTGTAACCCCGTCTTAACATTCTACTACTTTTTATACACGACAGTTATGGTTGATTTTATATAGTTTTTACATATCTCATAATCCGGATTAAAAGTCAATAAGTTATGCACCGTAATACCAGCAGTTGTCATAAGAGATGTCGCTAATGTAAAACCAACAAGCGGATTTGGTATCCACCCAGCACCCATTAAAGCCGATCTATTTTCTGTGTAAACCCTACATGTCATATTGAGTTTTTCGATTACGGCTTCTATTTGTTTAACCGTTTTTCTCGTACTATCTATTCCAACCACTCTAAAAGATTGTTTGTTGGACAAGAGTTCAATAAGTTTATCCTTATCAAGCTCATCCGGTAAAAAATTATCCATATTTTCCTTAGACATCTAACCTCCTTTTTAAAATAAAAATAATTTTACGACATTATTTCTAAATTTATTATAAATTTACGAATATATGTCGCAATTTGCTATTAAATTTATAAAAGCTAAACTTGCGCTATGAAATACAGCCAACAAGATAAAGCTAGAATTTTAAAGATAACGACCAGAACGCTACAAAGATGGAAGACCACAAAGCCCGAGCTTTACGCCATCATCGAGGCTGGCTTTAAAATGCGCGAGCTGGTAACGGACGAGGAGCAAAGCCTCTCCGAGATAAAAAAGATGATAAAAGAAGCCTTGCCGCAAAGTCAAATTTAAACCTTTTATCATTTCAAATTTAATTAAATTATCACATCAAATTAAGTCTAATTTAACTTTGTGTCGCAAGAAAAATACTAAACAGCAAACGCAAAATAAATAAAATTTTATCTAACCGAAATTTCAAAAATTTTAAAGTAAAATACCTCAAATTTAAGGATTTAAGATGACTGCGCAAAAATTTGAAAAGATAAAAGAGACGCTTAAAATTTGGCTCACGGCGATGCTAAAGATCAAGGACAAGCAGCTGCTGCACTACGCTTCTAGTCTTAGCTTTCACACGATGCTTTCCATCATCCCCGTGCTGCTCATCTCGCTCTCGCTCTTTACACAGATGCCAAGCTTTAGCGTCTATTACGCAAAGATCAAGGAATTTATATTTGCCCAGCTGCTACCCTCAAACCAAGACGCGATCTCAAACTACATCGAGACATTTTTGCAAAACAGCTCGAGCCTTGGTATCCTCGGCCTTGGCGCCATTATCTTTACTTCGATCATGTTTTTTGCCGATTACGAGTACGTCATCAACCGCATCATGCACACGCAAAGCCGCAAATTTTGGAACTCGCTGAGTGCTTATTGGACGCTCATTACGCTAGCTCCCTTGGGGCTTGGGCTTAGTTTTTATCTCTCAAATTTATTTCAGGATATGCTAAACTCCAGCGCCTACACGAAGTGGATAAATTTCATAAGTATCTTTCCGTACCTCATCATCTGGGCGATATTTTGCGTGACCTATCTCATCTCGATAAACCGCCAAATCGCCCTAAAAAACGCGCTTTTTAGCTCGTTCATAGCCTCGCTCATCTGGTATCTTGGCAAAAATATCTTCGTCTTTTACGCCGCAAACAACAAAACCTATCTTAGCATCTACGGTTCGTTTTCGGTGGTGCTGCTATTTTTCGTATGGATTTACGTGTCGTGGATCATATTTCTTTACGGCGTGAAGCTGTGCGCGTATCTGGAAAAAGCGGGCGAGAGCGACAAAGAAGCTTAAACAAGCGCGGCAAAGCAGAGTAAATTTAGCGGCACGATAACGGCGGCCAAAATTTTGCTTTTGACGCTTGCTAAGCTCAGCGCATTATAGAGTAAAAACAGCCAAAACGGCACGCTCAAATTTACCCCATTTGCGCGCCACGAGAGGAATTCTAGCAAATGCTCATCAAGCACGCTACCCAAACCAAACGCATGCAAAAGCGCGCTAATCGGATAAAACAGGCTAAAAAGCGGCGTGATCGGCAAGACGGCTAGCTGCTGGGCGCTAACAAGCGGGAAAAAGTAAACCACGGGCAAAATCATCGCCGAAAATACCCAAAAATTTAGCAAGATAGCGTGCGTCAAATTTGAAAACCGCTCGCCAAAGTGCCACAGATAGAGATAAATATAAAACACGCCGAGGCTTGAGAAGTAAAATCCTACACTAAAAAGCAGGCTCGGCATCAGCGATACGGCGGCGCAAATC
>CALIWP010000063.1 GCA_938046705.1 uncultured Campylobacter sp.
TGTCTAGCCTTGACTTAAAATTTCTGCACAACATTCAAATCCATCTCAAAATACTGCGCCTTAACTTTTGCGTTCAAATTTGAAGTCAAATTTGTAAATTTTAGCTCAAATTTTACTCGCCGAGACCCGTATCTTGAAAACATCAAATTTGCAAATTTAGTAAGCTATGAAATAAATATTCCAGACGTCGGTAGGCGTAGTTTAAATAGTTTTTGGCGGATACGACGGGAGCGGACTGATCGTCCGTGACCCGAGTATCCTAGCCGAAAACTACTTTTAAAATCCGTCAAGCGCGGGGAATTCAAAATCTAAATTTGATTGATTTCGCTGCTACGCGCATTATACACAAACCAGCTCAAAATCATCACCAAACAAAACGCTCCAAACACCGCAAAAAACGCAAAATTCGCCCATGCGTAAATTTTGGTAAATCCAGCCTCGTTTGTCGCACTAAAATCAGGCGCAAAAAAGCTCGGGCAAATTTCATTTAGCGGTAGCGCAAAAGGAAAGCTAATCTCGCTAACGCCGCTAAAATCGCTCGTGGAGTAATCAAGTCCAAATATCACGCCCAAAAAAATCAGGAAAAATCCCGCTAGCTTGACGCCAAAAACCTTAGGCGCGCACATCGCCACGCACACGCCAAATGCCGCAAACAGCGTCGCAAAGCGCAGCTTCACCACGAGCGCGTCCGCAACCGCGCCGCCCAAAAACAGCTCGCACAAGATAAATTTGATCGCCAAAACCGCAAGCAATGCCGCCCAAAACGCCCGCCTTCGCTGCAAGTTATACACAAAGCAGACAAAGCCTTTGTTTTCGATATTGTAGTCCATTATTTTGCTAGCAGCTCCTTCACTGCCGCCGCCATCGCGTCTACCGAGCCGATCGCCTTCACGTTTATGAGATACTTGCCGCCGACCACGTATGCGGGCACGCCCTGGATCTTGGCCACGTCGTAGCTATCATCCCACGCTTTTAAAATTTCTTGCGCGCGCTGGCTAGCTAGAGCCTTGTCGTAGTCCGCGTCGCTAACGCCCGCCGCGCTAAGGGCAGTCGCGATAAACCTAGCCTTATCTTTGCCGCCGTTAAAATCGTCGTCCTTGTCGTGAGTGGCCTTGTAGATCGCAAATTTGGCCTTTTTAAATTTAGACTTGTCGCTAAGCAAGCTAACGTCGCTAGCCTCGTCTAAAACGATCATCGCGGCAAAAATTTTGCTCGCCGTTTCGCCCAGCTTGCCCTTTGTTTTTAGGTGGTACGGGATAAATTTGACTCCGTCTAGCTCGCTAAATAGCTTCGGCGTTACGGTTCGGTCAAATTTGTAGCAGTGGACGCACTCGTAGCTAAAGACCTTCGCGACGCTGTTTTTCGGCACGTTTAGCGGCTTTTGCAGCGTCTGATAGTCCGTGCCTTCCTCTAACGCGTTCGCGCCTACGCTAAGCAAGCAAACGGCGGCTAGAGCTCGTATAATCTTGGAGATCGTTTTCATCGAATTTCCTTTACGGTAATTTTTAAAGATTGTATAAAATAAAGGGTAAATTTGAGATTAAGCGGGCTAAACTCGGTAAATTTGACGGATTAAATTTGACGGCGTTGCGGATAAAA
>CALIWP010000064.1 GCA_938046705.1 uncultured Campylobacter sp.
TTAAAAATCTACTTGAAATTTTGTTTTAAAATTTTATCGTGCCACGTTTTAAAATTTTACTATTAAATTTGCCGCTAAATCTAAGTGACGACGCGCGAGATACGCCATTGTTGCCGCTTATATGTTTTACAGCGAGATTGACGGCGGGTTTGGTTTAAATTTTACGTTCTGCGGCGGTTGAAATTTAGAATACGTGTCTTGGCTACCGCAAATACTTGTTTTCGTCTGCACCGATCTAGTTAAAATTTAATGCCATGCATGCACTCTATCATCATTTCGGCAATGGGCTGCCGACGTGCGCGAGTAAGCGGCATAAAATTTACCGCACGAGCCGTTGCACCCGTTCGGCGTAAATTTTATCGCGCTCGCTGTTGCAAGAGCGAAGTAGTATCGAGCCGCAAATTTTAAACTATCTCGCTGTATGCGCTTGAGAATAGTGTTCTTCTTTGCGGACAAAGCACGCTAGGTCTTTAAGCCGTCAAATTTCAAGCCCTGAAAATTCCTCGTAAAATTTATTCAGATAATCGGCGTAGTAGAAGTTTTGATTTCTAGCATCAAATTTGCCCGCCAGCTCCAAAGCCGTCTTATAGTCGCTCTCATCGCCGAACGCGCTAACTGCGATGAAAAATCGCAGGTCGTTCAGATCGTCGTTGCTATCGAGTATGGCGTGCGAGTGTTTGCGAGCTAAGCTTAACGCCGTCTCGCGCTCGTCCAGCCTAATGGCGATCTCGATTAGCGGCGCGATCTGGTTTATGACGCGAGGATTTGACTCGATCGTCGCCGCGGCCTTTGGTAAAAGAGTTTTTGCCTCTTCTATCTTGCCTGCTTTAATCATGCTAAAAAGTATCGGCGCGTAGGTTGTGTGTGGCACCTCGGAGCAGGTTAGTTCGCCCGAGAGTATCGGCGCGGCTAGCTCAAGCGCCGCTGCATGCTCGCCTGCAAAATTTAAATACGCGATCTCATCGCTTGCTTCGCACGCTTCGCAATCATTCATATCGTCTTTGGCGAGCTTTTTCCATAGCTCGTAGTTTGCCCTCATTTCTCTAGCGTCGCCCATGTCGATGTTTTGATTCATTAAGGCCTTGTAATAGGCCGCCAGCGAGAGTTCCAAGCGCTCGTAGTAAAACAGCATCGCTTCGTTTACCTCGTCTATGAGCTCTTTTTCTATCATGGAGCTTTTGGCGACGCCCGATACGATCCATTTAAATTTCCACAGGCAGTCGGTAAAGTCGTCGAAATTTAGGTATTCGCTTTCTTTTAAATTTTGCGCGATGTAGTCCGTGAGCCATAAGAGCGCTCTCGTTCTTAAAACCGCGCCGAATTTTTCAAATTCCTCGTTTAGCACAAAGTCGCAAATTTGCGCGGCAAATTCGAAATTTTTCGTTTCTACGGCGTCTCTTATCGCGTCAAACAGACACTCCTCCTTATCTATCACGCTTTTAAGCCCATTTAGCTTTTCATAAAGCCCCTCTAGCGAGCCCTGTTCCATCCTTGCTCCTCATTAAATTTTGCGATAATTATATCCGTTTAGTCTGAAGTTAAGTAGGCGCGTCGCGATTTTAAAGCCCAAAAGGCAAAATGAAATTTAAGCGCTATTTTTAAAACAGCTCTGCTCGCGTGCCGTTTTAGCGCCCTATTTGCCACTGCGATAGGTAAATTTCAGCTTTGTTATATAAATTTAATATTAAAATGCCGTACTCATAAATTTTTAAAAAAAGGGGAATTTATGGACATAAACACACGGCGTCTTAAAAGCGAGTTCGAGCAGATAAGCCGCTTTGGGGCTTTGCCGGGCGGCGGGCTTACGCGGCTTGCGTTTTCGCGCGAAGACAAAGCGGCGCGCGATTTCCTCATATCGCTACTTCAAAAAGAAAATTTCAAGATCAAAATCGACGATGTGGGCAATATTTTCGCTAAATTTGAAGGCGTTCAAAATCCCGATCTGCCGTCCGTAAGTGCTGGCTCGCATATCGATAGCGTGCCGCAGGGCGGCTTTTACGACGGCACGCTAGGCGTCATGGCCGCTTTAGAGGCGATCCGTACGGTGCGAGATAGCGGCGAAAAGCTTGCGCGACCGCTGGAGCTCATCGTCTTTGTTTGCGAGGAGTCGAGCCGCTTTAAAATGGCGACCGTAGGCAGCAAGATAATTAGCGGCAAGCTATCGCGGCAGCGGCTGGGCGAGCTAAAGGGTCGGGACGGAATTTCGCTATTTGACGCCATGCAGGAGTTTGGGCTAA
>CALIWP010000065.1 GCA_938046705.1 uncultured Campylobacter sp.
AAATTTTACAAACTCCGCTTCTTGCAAAGCAGTGAGCGAAGCGTAAATGAAAAAGCGCTCGCGAGACGAGCCGCTAAATTTATTATTTAAACGCGACAAACGTCGCAAAATTCGCCCACCTAAATATGCATTCCACGTTTTTAAACCCAGCGCTAAGCGCTAAATTTCTATTTTCCGCTTCGGTGTAAGGGATCAGCACGTTTTCTAGCGCCTCGCGTTTTTGCGCGATCTCGTAGCGCGAGTAGCCCTGCTCGAGCTTGTATTTTTCGTAGATTTCGATCATATTTTTACTCAGCGTCTTATCCTCAAAAATTAACTTCTCGCTAAAAACGAACACGCCGCCGTCATTTAGCGTGCGGTAAATTTTAGCTACGAAATCCTGACGCTTGGGCGGACGGATAAACTGCAGCGTGTAGTTCATCAAAACGGCGTCACGGGCGTCAAATTCGCACTCCAAAATGTCCGCCAGCTCAAGCTCGATCTTAGCGCCGTACGCCTCTATCTTGGCACGCGCGTTTTGCAGCATCGCAGGCGCATTATCCACGCCTTTTAGTGCGAGGTCGTTTCTCTTGCGCCAAAGGGCTAGCAGCGTCGAGGCGGTCGAGCAGCCAAGATCTACCGCGCTTGCGCCGTTGGGTAAAATTTGAGCCAAAAAATCGGCGATCAGTTTTTGCGAAGCCGTATAATACGGCACCGAGCGCCCGATCATATCGTCAAACACCGACGCCACGCTCGCGTCAAATTCAAACTGCTTTTTTATCGGTTCTTTAAAGATTTCGTCTTTCACGGCTCGCTCCTTTGTGCCGCACCATCGCCCACAACGTAGAGATCGCACACGCCGACGAACTCCATCGCCTGCTTGATGTCGGTCCCGATTTGCTCTTTTAGCTCCTCTAGGCTTTCAAATTTGCGGTTGTCGCGCAGTCGCTTGATAAAGCAAACCGCGACGTCGCGGGCGCCCTCGATATTTTCGTTTAGCACGTGCGTCTCGACGCTAAAGCTACCATCCGTACTCACGCGGTTGCCGATAAAGGTAACCGAGCCGTAGGTCTTATATCCGATACGAGTCCTCGTCGCATATACTCCCTCGCGCGGCAAAAGGTAGCTTTTGATATCCAAATTTAGCGTTGGCACGAGCTCGCGCGATCCGATGCCCTGCCCCTTTATCACGCGACCTTCGATTGAGTATTCGCGGCCTAGCAGGCGGTTTGCCTTGTAGATCTCGCCTTGTTTGATATACTCGCGTATGGCTGAGCTGTGCACGCCCATACCGTCAAAGCAAACCTCGTCCACTACGACCACCTCGCCGTCAAAAATGCGCCGCAAATCATGTTTGTCCCACGCCCTGTTTCGCCCGAAACGAAAATCAAATCCCACGACGATTTTTTGCAGATTTTTAAAATCCCGCTTCAAAAGCGCGATAAACTCATCGCCGCCAAGCCCTTTTATGCTCTCAAAATCATACAAAAAACACGGATAGCTCGAGTACTCGGCACGCTTTAGCTTTGGCGTGATGTTGGCCTTGTTTTTGTCGATCACGACTAGTCCGCCGTACTCGCCCAGCTGCTTTAAAAGCTGCTTGTGTCCGCGATGCACGCCGTCAAAGTGCCCGATCGCGACGGCCGTGATATTATCTTTTGTTAAAAGCGTAGAAAAATTCGGCATTTCCTTCCTTTCCTTTTACCTCGCATTCGAGCGTTTGGCGCATTATCCAGCCCAAATTTGCCGCCGCAAGCTCAAATTTCGCCCTCGCCTCGCGAACAGCCTTTGCGTCCGTTACGACGCCTTTTTTATTTCGCTTGGCTGTCCTGCCGACCTCAAACTGCGGCTTAAAAAGCAGGATAATATCGCAGTCGTTTTTCAGTTCTTTTAGGCGGCGTAAAAACGACGTAAAAAAATCGCGCTGCGTGTACGCGTCTTCCATCGTAAAGGCGAGGATGAGTGATGTGCGCTCGTTTGTAGCGGCGCTCTTTTCCGATGCGGGAATGCGGACGGAGACATTGTACGGAAAATCGTTTTGACCGCCGGATACGAGCGGTGCGCTTTGCGCTTTGAAACCGAAAGACGAAAGAAACGAAGCCGTTTCGCGGCAGAGTTCGCGGCCGATCGGCGTGCTTTCGGCTCCGAAAACAGCGGAAGCGAAAATACCGATAAAAAAACACAGTGCGAAGCGCTTCGTTTTCATGCCGTCAGTGTATTGTATAACGTGTTTACAATGCAAGTCCTATTGTATATAATAATACACATTACACAAATGTAAGCGATTGGAAAAAAGACTATGAGTACGACTGAAAAAAAAATAATGTTCGGTTTGCCGCTGAAAATCATATTGACGGAAAACGGCGCTTCTTATTTTATAAGCCGCAAAAAAAAGCTCCTTCGTTTCAGACTTGCCGACAATGCCGACGAATACGGCATTTTCTTTAATAAATTTTCTCCGCAGTCGGTTCAACGCATGATTTTACTCGACTACATTTCAAAGATCGAAATATCGATGACCGAATTCGTTTCGGCGCGGCAGGAAGTGATGGATCTGTCGAAGATACTCGTATACTCTCTGCTCTACAAACAATTCGATCGGGAAGTGTACTCGGCGCTGATTAAGTGCACATGCGTGAGAAAATATAACCGTGCAAATCCCGCACACCTCATCGATGAAGAAACGTCGATAAGCGATCGTCAGCTCAAGCTCATGCTTTTAAATAA
>CALIWP010000066.1 GCA_938046705.1 uncultured Campylobacter sp.
ATTTATCAAATCCAAACGGCATAATCATAAATTCTTGAAAATCCACGCTGTTGTTCGCGTGCGCGCCGCCGTTAATTATATTAAACATCGGCACCGGAAGCACGGTAGCGTTCGCGCCGCCTAGGTAGCGGTATAAAGGCACGTCAAGGCTCTTTGCTGCCGCGCGCGCTACCGCCATAGATACGCCAAGCACGGCGTTCGCGCCCAAATTTGAGTAGTTATCGGTGCCATCAAGCTCTCTCATCTCATCATCAAGCGCCTTTTGATCGAAGGCATCCAGCCCGATCACGGCCTCCGCGATCTGCGAATTTACGTTTTCAACGGCCTTTAGCACGCCCTTGCCGCAGTATCTCTCGTCTTTATCGCGAAGCTCCAGTGCCTCGCGCTTGCCAGTGCTTGCGCCGCTTGGGACTATCGCGCTTGCTACGGTGCCGTCGCTTAGAGCCACGGTCGCCTTCACGGTCGGGTTGCCGCGGCTATCTAGCACCTCTATCGCCGTTACGTCTTCTATAAATACCATTATTTTATTCCTCCGTATTTTCTTCTATGCTTTCGCCGTCTTCGTCTTTTCCGCCAGAGCTGCTTATTAGCTTATCTAGGCCGATCGAGTTTTTTATCGTCGCTACGATCTCGTCGGAGATCTCCGAGTGCTCTTTGAGATAGGCTTTTGCGTTTTCGCGGCCTTGGCCGATTTTGGCGGCTTTGTAGCTAAACCACGCGCCGCTTTTGTCGATGATATCGAGCTTCACGCCGTAGTCGATGATCTCGCCGTCGCGGCTGATGCCCTCGCCGAACATTATGTCGAATTCCGCCGTTTTAAACGGAGGCGCGACCTTGTTTTTCACGACTTTTACCTTCGTGCGGTTGCCGATAGGCTCTTCGTTTTGTTTTAGAGTGGCGATTTTTCGCACGTCTAGGCGCACGGATGCGTAAAATTTAAGCGCATTACCGCCCGTAGTGGTCTCAGGCGTGCCGTAACCCATAGCGCCGATTTTCATACGAATTTGGTTGATAAATATCACGGTCGTGTTCATCTTGTGCACGACGCCCGCGAGCTTGCGCAGAGCTTGGCTCATTAGGCGCGCTTGCAGGCCTACGTGCTGATCGCCCATGTCGCCCTCGATCTCGCTTTTTGGAGTTAGCGCCGCGACGCTATCAACGACGATCAGCTCAACTGCGCCGCTTCTAGCTAGGTTTTCTACGATTTCTAGCGCTTGCTCGCCAAAATCGGGCTGACTAACGTAGAGATTTTCGGTGTCTACGCCCAAATTTGCCGCATATTTCACGTCTAGCGCGTGCTCGGCGTCGATAAAGGCGCACGTAGCTCCGGCTTTTTGCGCTTCGGCGATGATGTGTAGCGTTAGAGTCGTTTTGCCCGAGCTCTCAGGTCCGTAAACCTCGATGATACGGCCCTTTGGGATACCGCCGATACCAAGGGCTAGGTCAAGTCCTAGCGAACCGGTCGAGATACTATCTATGGCCTCGACTTGCTTGTCGCCAAGGCGGATCAGCGTACCCTTGCCAAATGCTTTATCTATCTGCTTTAAAGCCGCGTCTAAGGCCTTTTTCTTGTCCGAATCGTTTGTCGGCGGGACTATCTTTTTCTCTTCTTTTTCTTTTGCCATCGGCTTCCTTAAATTTAAAATAATCGGGCTGATTTTATCAAATTTGAGATGAATTTTTGATTATTCGCGTAAATTTGACGCCGCTCGTTTGCGGTAAAATTTAGCCCAAATTTACGCCTTTTTTAAAACGTAAAGCAGCTCGCTAACGTGCGTCGGGCGACTGGCTAGATTTCTACTACCGCGAAAAGCGTTGTATTTTTGCTCCAAAATTTGCACTTCGCCAAGCCCGGCTAAATTTTGGCTAAATTCTTCGCGCGCGATGAAGCCCTCGGAGTTAAACGAGATGAGCACGAATTTAGCTTTTAGCTTTGAGATTAGCTCGAAAAATGCGGGCGCGGCGGCTGATTTTTGATTAAACACCGAGCGGTTCCAGCCCCGAGCGATGCCCGAAACCCGCGAGATTTCGCTCGGACGCTCGTAGCTAGCGATCAAATTTAGCATAAAGTAGTTCGAGCCGTAGGGGTGCTGGTTATAAGGCGGATCAAGATAGACCAGATCAAACGGCGGAAGCTCGGCGGCAAGTCCCTCGGCGTCTCGTCTTTGCACTTCAAATTCGACGTTAAAATTTGAAAAAACGGGCTTAAGCAGGCTGATGTCGGCCGTGATGCGAGATAGCGCGTGTTTGCCGCGTCCGCCAAACTGCCCAAGGCCGTCCTTGTTTTTATGAAAACCCTTGAAAATACCGCTGGTGTTGGCGTGCACGCTAGCTGAATAAAGTAGCGGAGCGACAAAAAAAACGCGCAGCTCCTGCGGCACTAGCGCCTCGATAATCTGGCGCGCGGTGTCTATGTAGGCGGCGTTTTTTTCTCGTGTAAAAGACGCGGTCAGTCGCCAAAATATTTGCCTCGTCTTTTGGCGCGTAAAGCTCGCAGATAAAGCCCTCGCATAAATTTGAGCCAATTTGGCGCGTTAGTTTTTCATGCCAAAAATCAAGCTCTTTTTTAAACTCCGCGTCCGCGTTTGCGAGGTAGCATTCGTTCGTGACGCGGCTATAAAGCTCCAGGTCGTTTGCGACGATGAAATTTGCGTGGGATTTTAAAAACCGCGACACGATGCCGCTGCCGCTAAAAAGGTCGCAGCAGCTTAGTTTTTCTTTGCCAAGCGCCTGTTTTGCGATATTTACGCCTTGTTCGATAAAACCTAAAAGCGAGCGTTTGTTGCCAAGATAAGTTAAAATTTGCTCTTTTAAATACGCCTGATTTTCCATATTTTTCTTTATAAATTCCGCATTTTTATGGCGATTGTAGCAAAAATTTACTATAATTTCGCAATTTAGCCGCGCGCGAAATTTAAAGCGGAGCAAAAAGGATTAAATTTGAAGATTTTTAAGCATATAAACGTCGCTCACTCGCCCGATGCCGACGATATTTTTATGTATAAGGCGATTGATTTTGGCTGGGTAAGCTCCAAAAATCTAAAATTTAGCGCCACCGCGCTTGACATCCAGAGCCTAAACGACGAGGCGCTAAAAGGCACCTATGAGGCCACGGCGATTAGTTTCGCGCTATATCCGCTTATCTGCGAGGAGTACGCGCTTTTACGCACGGCAGTGAGCTTCGGCGAGGGTTATGGTCCAAAGCTAGTTAAGAAAAAGGGCGCGGTTTTAAAGCGAAATTTCAAGGTCGCGCTAAGCGGCAAACACACGACAAACGCCCTGCTTTTTCGCATGGCATACCCGCAGGCGCGCGTGATCTATAAAAATTTCCTAGACATCG
>CALIWP010000067.1 GCA_938046705.1 uncultured Campylobacter sp.
ATGATTGCTTTTGAGTTTTTATATAAAATTTGGCCCTATATCTAACACATATTAGGTTGCTTTTTGACCTTTTTGGGTATAATTAGCAGTTTAAATTTTTAAAGAGCGATAGCAATATTATGGAATCACAAATAACACAAAAAGAAAGACTTGTAATTAAAGACTTTGGTCCTATTGTTGAATGCGATATTGAAATATCCCCCATGACTGTTTTTATAGGTGAAAGTGGTAGCGGGAAGAGTTGTGTTATGAAAGTGCTATCTATGTTGAGATGGGTTCATAAAAAAATGAATTTCAAAAGCATGATTAAGCGTTCAAAAGTCAAAGGAGAGCCTTTTAGGTTCAGGCTGGACAACATCATAAAACATTCTGGACTCGAAGATTATTTAAAAAAAAGTAGTAAGATAGAGTATTACTTGAACGATGTAAAAATTACAATATCCAACAAAGAACTAAACGCAAGAGAGACGGTAGCGGAAAAAAATTTAACCGTAGAAAAAATTATATTTATAGGAGACGAAAGATATATTGTCCCTAGTGTCCTTAATTCAAAAACTGCAGAAGTAAGACTATCCAGCTACATGAAGGATACAATGTCTGACTTCAATCGCTCGTACGATGCTTATTCTGGTGGTTTTAAAATAAGCTCGATTGATGCCTTGCTAAAGAAAGATAAGCATGGGATAAGGGATCAATTTTATATTATGGGTGATAACCATAAAACAGGCGAATATAAAGTCAAATTTGAGAACGCTTCGTCGGGAACAAAAACATCAGCAATCGTCGAGATAATCGCCTCGTTTTATTCTAATTTTTATAACATAAATGAAACAGTAAGAAATAACGTCATAGAATATATCCTTTTTAAAGCCATAGACGGCGAATGGGATCCTAAAAATTTAAAACAATTTCAAAAAAGCAGGGTTAGTATTTTTATAGAGGAACCTGAGTTAAGTCTATTCCCTACATCACAAAAAAAGATCATAGAATTTTTAGTAAAAACTATAAATACTGCGGAAAATAAGACTGAAATTGTATTTTCTACACACAGTCCATATATACTAACGACTTTAAATAATTTATTACTGGCAAAAACAGCAGCAGACGATAATATAAATAATCTCAAAATATTAGAAAAAATAAATAGTATAGTACCGAAAGAAAATCAATTGGACATCAAAAACTTATCAGTTTATGAAATAACCAATGGTGTTGTTAGTTCAATTATAGACACTTCATTAAATATGGTTGATGCGGACAAAATAGATAGCGTTTCTGTAAAATCATCAGAAGAATTTAATGCGCTTCTAGAGGCAAATTTAGACTCTTTACAAAATGATGAATAAGAGATTTAGTTACGAATGCATTGCATCACCAAGCGGTAATGTTGTCGTATGCGATGAAAACGGCCGCAAGGTTGAATTAAATTGTAGCGGCGAAAAATTTAATAAAGTTAAGATAGACGGTTGTGTTGAGCCAAGCAATGGAAAGAACTTAAGATGTGATTTTATTATTATAAAGGAAGGTGAGGATATAGAAATATATGTGGAATTAAAAGGTCAAGATATTAAAAAGGCAGCCAGGCAAATTGAAGAAACGCTAAAGGCATACGGGTCATCATCTGCGGCAAAGTACGCAGCCATAGCAACAAGTAAAATACCTCCACCAAAGAAAAACACTAGCTTAGACTCTGCAATAATGATCTTGCATAGACTAATGCCGAATAGATATTTTATAAAAAATGGTTACATACGACTTTTGTATAACCACAACAAAATATCTAAAATAAATTAATAATATTAAGTGCAATTTTTATAGTAGTTTTATTGTGTCGTGGTTAAGGGTGTTTGCGACGAGTGCTTTTAAAATTTGCGCTCAAATTTGACGGTAAATTGGCAGCTTAAATTCGCTTACCGAGCAAATTTATAAAAATGTGATCTGCTAAATTTGCCTCGTCAAATTTAAAAACTCAAATTTGACGCGGATAGCCCAAAACTAATCCTCGTAAAGCTTCGCGATCTCCGGCGGTATCGCAATCGGACGACCGCGCGAGAGGTCGAAAAATACATAAGTCGTCACCGCGCTAGCGACCATGGCGCCATCCTTGCTAAACTCGTAAAAGCGCTTGGAGCAGCTTCTTTTTTCGGGCTGCGTCCAGGTTTTCACGCACACCTTATCGCCTAAAAACAGCTGCCCCAGATAGTCTATCTCATGCCTGCGCACCATCCACGTGCGGTTTTGCGCGAGATTTGTCTCGATGAGGTCGCCCACGGCGTTTGAGTGTGCGCTAGCGGCTTCTTGCATCCAGATGACGTAGTGAGCGTTGTTTGCATGATGATTCACGTCGATGGCGTCCTCGCCCACTGCAAATTCGTAATAAAAAATTTTCATTTTCGCTCCTAAAAACGCTAAAATTGTAGCAAAAATTTAAAGGCAAACAAAATGAAAGAGATGTGGGACAAAAAGGCGGCGAGCTATCCGCGATTTACGGGCGAACCTAGCGTTTTTCATAGAGGGCTTTACGCTAAGATCGCCGAGTTTGGCGTCAAATTTGAGGGCAAAAGTGTCGTTGATATAGGCTGCGGCACGGGCGTGCATACGCTGTTTTTGGCGCAAATTTGCCGCGAGATAACGGGTATGGATATCTCGGGCGAGATGCTAAAAGTCATGGTTGAAGACGCGGCCAAATTTAACATTTCAAATTTAACCGCCGTTCAAAGCGATTTTAAAAACTTTAATCCAAACCGCGTTTACGACGTGGCTTTTAGCACGATGAGTCCCGCGATCGCGGACGAGGAGGATTTTAGTAAATTTATAAATTTAGGCGAAAAAAGGGTCTATCTTTGGTGGAACAAACCGCGTTATTCAAGCGTTTTGGAGCTTTTTTACGAGGGCTCTGAAAAGCGATGCTTTAAAGAAAAGACAAATTTTTTTGAAGAGTACCTGCGCCGCGAAAATATCGCTTTTAACTCCTGCGTGCTCGAGGAGTCTCGCGAGCAAAAACGCACGCTTGAAGAGATGACGCAAAACGCGCTTTGGCATTTACAAATCGCAAATTTTACGCACGATGAAAACGCGGTCAGATCGCGGCTAGAAAGCATCGCGCAGGATGGCTACGTGACGGAAAAAATCGTCTCTTCAATGAAGCTTTTAGTTTTTTAAGATATAATCGCTTTATTTATTTAAAATTTAAAAAGGATTTTAGTTGCCGCGAGCGTTTTTGCAGATATTTTCGTGCGTTTTATACTTCTTTTGCGTTCAATCTTTCGCCGCTTCGCACGTTTTATCTCCGGTCGCTCAGCCTAAATTTGACGAACAAAAAGCCAGACTGGGCAAGGAGCTGTTTTTCGACGCCTCGCTAAGCCCGAGCGGAACACTATCCTGCGAGAAATGCCACAACCTTTACTGGGACTTAAGCGGTACGAGCAAAAAAAACGTAAAAATCTCCGCCGACGAGGAGATTAGCCCGCCAACTGCGCTAAACTCGGCGCTAAATTTTATCTTTTTTAAAAACGGCGAAGTTAAGGATATAGCCGAGCAGGTTAGACAGAGCTTGACCGATAAAAATCAGCTTGCTAGCGAGCCGAAATTTCTAGTCCAAAAGGTAAATCAAAACTCCGTTTATAGGAATAAATTTGAAGAGCTTTATGAGGATGGGGTAAGCTTTGAAAGTATCGTCGATGCGCTGGTAAATTTTGAAAAAGCCCTCGTCACGCCAAATGCCAAATTTGATAAATTTATCAGCGGAGACGAGAGCGTTTTTGACGAAGAGGAAAAGCGCGGATTTGAGCTTTTTAAAACAATCGGTTGCATAAACTGCCATAGCGGCGCAAATATGGGCGCAAATCTCTACTACGAGCTAAAATTTGACGCAGACGGCAACAAAACCGGCCGCTACAAAGTACCCAGCCTTCGAAATATCGAAAAAACCGCGCCGTATCTTTATAGCGGCGAGCTAGCCGATCTAAAAGAGGCGCTAAAAATAATCGCTAAAATGCGCATAAACTACGATCTAAGCGGCGAGCAGACGCACGCGCTTTATAAATTCTTGCTGACTTTAAGCGGCGAAAAACCGGAAATTTTAAAATGAAACACAAGATAATCTTTCATAAAATTTTATTTTTTACTATCGTTTGTATCGTATTTTTTGGAACCGTGATGACCTATAAGGCTACCAAGGACCTAGTAACCGCCTATGAGTGGAAAGGCACGATAGAAAGCGCAATGGAAGCTAACGACGAGGCAAATTTCTTGCTCGAAAAAAGCCTTCTAGAGGCCGACTACGACGCGATCATGCGCCATACGGCTGAGTTTCAAAAGGCTCTAAAAAAGCTTGATTCAAGTAACCTGATCTCCTTTGAAAAGCTAGCGTTAAACGAAAAAACTTTTAGCGAGCTAGAGGAAGCGGTTGAAAAAAGAGTCGAGCTAACGGATAAATTTAACTCCGTTACGATAATGGCAAAGCTCGTTTATAACGAAATAATCTTAAAATTCGAGGCTTTAGACGGGCTTTATTTTAACGAGCTGATGCCGCAAATTTTGATGTTTAGATACGACTTAAACACTGATCTAGCGGCACCCAAAAAGCTTTTAAACGAGTATTTAAAGAACCCAAAACTAACTAAAAACGACGCAGAATTTTTATCGAGCGCACAAAAACTGATCGGCCACTACGAGCAGGCGCAAAAGCTTTACCGCGATATAATTTCGCTCGGAATTTACAATAAACTATCCGACCTCAAAGAAAGTAGCGAGCGCTACATACAAAACGTCTTATCGAATTTACGTAGGACGATGGCGCTAGTGTTTGTGTTGTTTGGGCTTGCGTCGATATTTGTTTATATTTCTTATGCTAGAGCTAGAAACAACATCAGGCTACTAAACCGTTTCGAGCAAGCCGTCGATAATAGCTTTAACGCGATAACCTTTACCGACCTAGATAGAAAGGTCAAATACGTAAATAAAATTTTCGAGCAAAATTTCGGTTATAAATTTGAGGAACTAAAAGATCAAAATATAAATATCATAAAGTCCCATCAGCACTCAAATGAATTTTATCAAGATATGCTAAAAACGATAGAATCGGATCAAATTTGGCGAGCCGACGAGCTGGTGAGTAAAACAAAAAGCGGCGAACTCATATACGAGCAGGTTATTTTCTCTCCGCTTTTTAACGAAAGCGGCGATAAAGACGGCTACATGTCGATCAAATTTGATAGAACCAAAGAGATCGCGATGACAAAAGAGCTCGAAAACAAAAACAAAGAGCTACAAAACGAAGCGCTAAAAGACAAGCTAACGGGGCTTGGCAGTTATTTTGCTCTGACGCAAAGGATGGAGCAGGGCTCGGGCGGCATGATCATCTATATAAACATTAATAACTTTATGGATTTTCGGTTTTTTTACAAAACAAAGACCGTGGACGCCATCATTGCTTCATTTGCGACGACGCTTCAGCTTTGTATCGACACTTATAAGATTGATGCGAACATTTATAGAGTGCAGTTTGATGAGTTTTGCATCTGGTACGGCGGTGACGATGCAGAGCGTGTAGTGCGTAAATTTATCGATTATTTTAAGGCAAATAGCCTCTATATCACGGTCGAGGGAACAAGGGAGTTTATCCCAAATATCAAAATAACCATCGGCGTTAGCATGCCTCAAGACACTCCGCAAACAAACCGCCTAACTCAAGCCATGCTAGCTCACCACGAAGCTAAGCAAAACGGCGAAACGGTGCAGTTTTACACCGAAAACAGCCACATCGAGCAGCAGTACTACCACAACCAAATCATGTCGCGCACCATCGAAAACGCGCTATATAACGATACTGTGATCGTCGAGTGTCAGCCGATCTACGACGTATCTGGCGAAACGGCGCGGGTC
The DNA here is from genome assembly GCA_938046705.1 of uncultured Campylobacter sp. Next base: position 5,887 of record CALIWP010000067.1, read on the forward strand.
AAATACTACGAAGTGCTCGTACGCCTCATCGACGAAAACGGCAAGATCCGCTATCCGGGCGAGTTTTTGGACATAGCAAAGAAAATTTCGCTTTATAACGATATCACGAAAAAGGTCATCGAGCACGTATTTAGGCTAGTTGAGAAGTTTACGAATACAAGCTTTTCTATGAACCTTTCTAGCAGCGATATCGCAAACGAAAGCATAAGGGATATCATCGAGAAAAAGCTACGCGTCTGCTCAAGACCCGAGCACGTGTATTTTGAGATACTAGAGAGCGAGGGCGTGGATGATTATAAGATCGTAAATGATTTTATCAACAGGATCCGCGCCTACGACTGCAAAATTTCGATCGATGATTTCGGTAGCGGCTACTCAAACTACTACCGCATCTTGGAGCTTGATATCGACACGATCAAGATCGACGGCTCGATCATCAAAAAGCTACCTTACGACAAAAATGCTAGGTATCTACTGCAAACTATCATCGACTTTGCCGGAAGACAGGGCTACAACGTCGTGGCAGAGTTTGTTAGCTCAGAGGAGATCCTCGCCGAGATAAAGAAATTTGGCATCAAATACGCGCAAGGGTTTTTGCTGGGCAAGCCGACCTCGCCGAGCAATATCGAGGAGTAAGCGGACGGGCGGCTTTGAGCCGCTAAATTTAGCTCATCTTGGTCAAATTTGCCCGCTCAAATTTGACTACTCCTGCATCCAAACTGCCAAAAATCCAAGCAAAACGATAGCGAAAAACAAACCCGCCTGAAAATAAAAATTCTTTTTCAAATTTTCGTTTATCAAAGCGCAAAGCTCGGAAATAAAAATATATAGCTCGCTCACGCATATCCTTTGGCCTCAAGTTTTATGTCAAATTTGCTGCTACTGCCTAGTCAAATTTGAGCGAGGCGACGAAAAGCCGCTCAAATTTAGCTTGGATTATAAATTTGAGCTTGGCTCGTCTTTAAATTTCCTTCTAACAAAAACGGCGCAAACCGCAAACGAAACCGCGGTCAAAGCGTAAAATATATGGCTAAAAATAGGATTTGCGCGCGTTTGGCCCTCTTTTAGCTTTTTAACGGAAACGGCGTTTCTAAACATATCTAGCATCGCGATACGCCAGCCGTAGTATTTGATCTGCGCCCTGCCTTCGCCCACTAGGCTCTGGGCGGCAGCTTGGACATCGGCGGAGTCAAATTTAAAATAAAGCGGCAAGCCCCAGCCCGTGTCCTCGTTTCGATACGGCATCACTTTCGTTCCGTTAATCTCGCGCGTGTAGATAAAATACGTATTTCGAGTCAAATCATCAGATTGATTTCGGTTGTCCGAAAAATCGTCTTTGTCCATGCGCCTAACCTCGCCGCCCGTGATGATCGCCTCGTCGTAGTGCGGAAAAGCGTAGTTTATCGCTGCGACCGCCAAAACGTGCAGGGCAATCAAGAAGCCAAAGATAAAATTTCGGAGATATTTTTTAAATTTTTGCATTTTCGTCCTTTGGGACGAATTTTACAAGATAGAAGTTTAGAAGAAGCTAAGCCCCCAAAGCAGGGGCTTAGAGGGGTTAGGCTTTGGCCTTGCAGCCGCAGCTTCCCGCGATAAATTTAAGAATCTGGATAAAGAAGCAAATGCCGCCGATGATGAAGATCGTATCGCCGATCATCCTTAGCCAGCGTAAATTTTGCAAGTGATCCATCTGTAAAAACTCTGCACTTCTAGCGTACCACATGCCAACGTCTATCGCGGCGACTGCCTGATAAAGACCGATCGGAAGCAGCGACGCTAAAATCATTAGCATTAGACCCGCATTTAGCGACCAAAAGCCTACTTTCATCAGCTTGTCGTTAAATTCTTGCCCTTTGAAAAGATAAAGCGCCACGAGCCAAACAAAGCCCAAAGCCAAAAATCCGTAAACGCCAAACAGCGCCGCGTGTCCGTGCACCGAGGTGGTGTTTAGACCCTGGATGTAGAACAAAAATAGCGGCGGGTTGATAAGGAAGCCAAACACGCCCGCACCCAGCATATTCCAAAACGCCACCGCGATAAAGCAGTAAAGCGGCCATTTGAGATTTTTCGCCCAGCTTTGCGCGAACTGAAGCGAATACTGATGGAAGGCCTCTGCTCCAAGAAGCACCAAAGGCACGACCTCAAGCGCGGAAAAGCTAGCGCCCACCGCCATGATCGGAGTGGTAGTTCCCGCAAAATAAAGGTGGTGGAAGGTGCCAGGGATACCGCCGATAAGAAATAAGCTAGCGCTCGCTAGAGTCGAATAGGTCGCAAATTTTTTACCGACTAAGCCCAAAGATGCAAACACGAACGCAAGCGACGCAGTCGCAAACACCTCGAAAAAGCCCTCGACCCAAAGGTGAACGACCCACCAGCGCCAGTACTCCATCACCGGTAGCGGGCTTCTTTGTCCGTAAAATAGCCCCGCGCCGTAGAAAAGTCCCACCGCGATAGCAGAAGCCGTAAAGATAGCTAGCAGGTTTTTATCGCCATCAGCCTTAAATCCGCCGACAAATCCGCGAAGCACGAGCGCCATCCAGATAACAAGACCGACAAACAAAATAAGCTGCCAAACCCTGCCAAGCTCGATATACTCGTATCCTTGGTGCCCCAGCCAAAAGCTCAGGCTAGTATCCATCTTGCCAGCTATCGCCATGTATTCGCCGATAAAGCTGCCCACGACTAGGAAAAGTAGCGCGTAAAATAGCAGATCCACGCCTAGCTTTTGAAATTTAGGATCCTTGCCGCCGTTGATGATAGGCGCCAGGAAAAGTCCGGCCGCCAAAAAGCCCGTCGCGATCCAGAAAATACTCGCCTGGATGTGCCAAGTGCGCGCCAAAGAGTACGGGATGTACTGGGATAAATTTATGCCGTAAAACTCCTGCCCCTCGACCGTGTAGTGCGCCACGAAGCCGCCTATCATGATCTGGAAAACAAAAAGAGCTAGCGCTACGAAAAGGTATTTGCCAAGCGCCTTTTGAGACGGGGTCAAATTTAGTCTTGAAAGCGGATCGGCGTCGATAGGAGTGAGCCTTTCGTGGTCTTTTTCTCCGTAGAAATTTGAAAACCAAACTAGTAAGCCAACGCCAGCGACTAAAATCGTAACGCTAATAATCGTCCAAAATACGTTTTCTTTCGTCGGAACGTTGTCGATTAGCGGCTCGTGCGGCCAGTTATTGGTGTACGTAGCCTCGCTATTTGGGCGATTCGTCGCCGTAGCCCAGGTCGCCCAGAAGAAGAAATCATTTAGCTGCTCGCGGTTTTCCTCTTTTGCCAGCGTGTTGTTTTTCATCGCGTAGTTTTCGCGTAGCTTCTGGTATTTCGGATCGTTACCGAAAAGCCCGTTATACTCGTCGCGTACTACCTTTGCCGCCGCAATCCTCTCGTCGCTGATCGTTATAACGCCGTTTTTTAGCGTATTCGTGCGGTATTCGCTCTTGGTTAGAGCCTTGATGTTGGCTTGTTGCTCGGTGCTAAGAGCGTCAAATTTGGCTCCGTAAAGCTGATTTGCCTTTATATCCATAAACGCAACTAGCTCTTTATGTAGCCAATCAGCCGTCCAGTCAGGCGCCTGATACGCTCCGTGTCCCCACACCGAGCCCACCTGCATACCGCCGATGCTTTGCCAGGCCTCTTGGCCTTTGTAAATTTGCTCTTGCTCGACTATTATTTTGCCGTTTTTATCGGCAAAACTCACTACTGGCGGCGCTTCGCGGTAAACCTCTACGCCGTAATAGCCAAGTATCCCGAAGGCGATAGTAACGACTGCTACCAGCGCCCACCAATACTTCTTGTATTCACGCATACTTTTCTCCTTTATGATATGAAAATTCGGGCGATAGTTTATCCAAAACGCGAATTTAATCGAATGATTTGCGTCAATAAAAGGATAAAATCTGTCCTTAAAATATTGCTTATTTTAAAAATGTATAATTACGAAAATATATTTTGGGGGATTTTATGCTTAAATTCGAGATTGTTTATAAATTTTGCCTCATTTGCACGCTGATTTTGGGGCTTAGTTTGCTCGCGTTTTCGGGGGTAAATTTCGCGCTCGGAGAGTATGGCGAATTTTGGATGGGCGCACATAAATTTGCGGGCTTTTTGGTTGCGCTTGCAGCCGTTTTACACGTGATAAATCGCAAGAAAAAGCTCATCAAACTCGCAAATGAATTTACAGACGTCGTCACTCGTCGCAAAAATCCTAGCATGTGCAACATGGACCGCATCATCGCCTCGCTCGAGCCCTATACGATCGCTGAAATCTCGCAAAAACTAGGCTTTGATGAGGCCGAGTTTTGCCGTACATTACGCGAAAACGGCATCAAATTTAACGGCGCCGATCAAACTTTGCGGCAAATCGCTTTTTTAAACGACGAAAAGATATTTTTCGTGCTAGTTCTCATAGTCGAGGCGAAATTTGGCAAGAGATTTTGCGGCAAACTCAAATTTAAAGGCGCTAAATTTAACGGCGTCAAAAATGTGGCGTGAGCTCGGTGCAAGCGACACGGAGGCTAAATTTATATTTTTGAAAGGGCTCAAATTTTAAAAATAACCGCAATTTTAATCATAACTTTTAACGTTTTACTTTTTGGCGGGATTATTTGGACTATATTTTGGCGCAATCCTAGCAAGCTCAGCCGACGTCAACTCGTCGCAATAAAAGCGACTTCCGCCGCACTTGCAGATAGTGCCCATAAATGTTGCATACTGCCTAAACAACATTAGCTATTCACGCTTTATCGCACGACTTAAAAAGCAAAGGTTGCTTTAAAATAATTTTTGGGAGCAATTCGGCTCCCGAATTAATTTTTTAAAGTGGATTTTTTAAATACCAAATCTCGTCGAATTTTTCAATCGTATATTTACGAGCTCTCTCTCCGCTTGCAAATTTTATTTCAATTACAAGCTCGGCATGCTTATGGTCTATCATGTTTATTTTGTAAACAGAGGCATCAAGTATCTTATCTGATTTATTATTTTCTAGCTCTTTTTCTATTTTTTGGCTATTTTATCTTGCTCGTCTT
>CALIWP010000068.1 GCA_938046705.1 uncultured Campylobacter sp.
CCTCCTTGCTGTAAGCAAAAGCTGAAATTCTATCAAATTTAAACTCCTGCAAAAAGTTGCAAAGCTCGTCAAATTCGGCTTCGCCCTCGCCCGGGTGCCCGACGATGACGCCCGTTCGTAAAAACGCACCGGGTGCCTTTTTCATCAAATTTAAAAGCTCTTTGATCCGCGCCGCGCCGCTTCCGCGCCTCATGATTTTTAGCATTTTCTCGCTCGCGTGCTGGATCGGCATATCAAAGTAGTTCGCAAACACCGGCGAGGCGATGATACGCTCGATTAATGCGTTTGAGGTCGTGCTCGGGTAGAGATAGAGTATGCGCGCGGTTTTGACGCCCTCGATCTTTTCGACCGCGTCGATGAGAGAGATGAGGCCATCGCTAACAGCATGATCGCGCATATATGAGCTGCTGTCCTGCGAGAGGAAACTAAAGTCGTAGTAGCCCTTTTTTACGAGCTTTTGCACCTCATCTACGATATTTTCCAGCGCACGGGATTTTAGCTTGCCTTTGAAGGTTGGGATCGCGCAGAAGCTGCATTTTTGATTACAGCCTTCCGAAATTTTGATATAGGCGTGATAGTTTGAGCCCGTTATCACGCGCTCTTCGCTTGCTTGCAGGTAGGTGTCCGGGCTAAATAAATTTTGCTTTTTTAGGATGATTTCATCGATCTTGTCGTAGTCTCCGACGCCGGTAAATAGATCGACCTCGGGCAGCTCCTTCATCAGCTCCTCGCGGTAGCGCTGCATCAGACAGCCCGTGACTACAAGCAGAGAGCCTTTTTTACGCGCCTCGTGCATATCTAGGATCGCGCGAATGCTCTCCTCTTTTGCCGAGTTTATAAAGCCGCAGGTGTTTACGATGATGACGTCGGCAGAGGCGACATCTGGCGTGATATCGTAGTTTTGCAGGCGTCCGAGCATGATTTCAGAATCCACCAGATTTTTGTTACAGCCTAATGATACTAAGTGAAGTTTGCCCATCTTATACCCACAGATTGTCGATCAGACGCGTTTTGCCTACATACGCGGCGACTAGGATGATGGTGTTGTCCGGCTCTATTAGCGAGATCTCGTTTAAATTTCTATCCACGATCGCGACGTAGTCGACGTTTAGCGGCTCTAGAGTTTGGAGCATCTCGCCTTTTATCGTTTGTGCGCTTAGCTCGCCGGCCGCAATCAAATTTGAGGCTTTTTTGAGCGAATGCGAAAGCTTAAGCGCTTCAAGCTTTTGCCCCTCGTCTAGGTAGGCGTTTCGCGAGCTAAGCGCCAGTCCGTCGCGCGCGCGAACGATCTCGCAAGGCACGATCTCTAAATTTAAAAAACAGGTCTTTACGAAATTACGCACGATGAGCAGCTGCTGCGCGTCCTTTTTGCCCATATAGACGCGCTTTGCGTTCGTTAGATGAAAGAGTTTATTTAGCACGCGAAGCACGCCGTCAAAGTGCCCGGGACGAGTCTTGCCCTCAAGCACGCTCGCTAAATTTTCAGGCGCGCTGATTAGCGGCTCGGTATCAAAATATAGCTCCCTAGCCTCAGGCGCAAACATCGCGTGCACGCCCAGCTCCTCGCAAATTTTAGCGTCGTTTTGTTCGTTTTTTGGATAGCTCTCAAAGTCCTCGCCCGCTAAAAACTGCGTCGGGTTTACAAACGTCGAAACGATCGCGGTTTTGTTTTCTGCTACGCACTTTTCTATGAGGCTAGCGTGTCCGTCGTGAAGTGCGCCCATTGTGGGTACGAAGCCGATATTTTCGGGATTTGCCGCGACGAAATCTCGCAGCTGTTCTGCTGTTCTTAAAATTTGCATTTTCTCTTCTTTATGTTTAATTTTAACGCGCGATTATATCAAATTTTATCTTTACTCTTACAAATATGTTATAATCACGCCAAAAAGCACAAAAAAGGTCTTAAAATTTGGATAATTACGAATACACGGAACTTCTAAAAACCCTAAACACAAAAGTAGAAAATATCGCTGGCGTCGTAAAGCCTGAGAGTATAAAAGCTCGCTTAAAAGAGATCGAGGAGATGGAAAACGATCAAAATTTCTGGCAAGACATCGCAAAAGCGGGCGCAATCGGCAAGGAAAAAACTAAAATTTCAAATATCTTAAATAACTTCCTAAACGCTAAAAGCGCCGTAGACGACGCAAAAGATCTATATGAGCTGGCAAACTCTGAAAACGACGAAGAGACGATAAATTCGCTCTTTGCCGAGGCGGACGAGCTAGAGGACAAGATCGTAAATTTAGAAATTTCTATGCTGC
>CALIWP010000069.1 GCA_938046705.1 uncultured Campylobacter sp.
ATTTGCAAATTTGACGCTCCCTTTAAATTTGATTATTTTTCGCACGGCTACCGCAAACTTTGATTTGAAATTTGATTAGCTTGCATAGTCCGTAATTTTAGCCCTATTTGCGCCAAATGTTTCTCGCGACACCTCCGTCTCTTTTGAATATTTATTAAAGATTTTATCTGCGTATAGCGTAAGATTTATTGCTTACTCGCCCAGCCTGTATCGGGGTTTTATGAAACTATTTAAACCAAATTTGGCTACGACAATAAACTGCGCTAAATTTAATATCTTTATAGCTAGGTATTGTTTTGAAATTTATGTAGTTTAATTTATGGGCATCTAGGCGTAAATTTGCGCAAACGTATTATCCTATTTTTTAATCCATTCCTCAAATTTATGCCGTACATTTTATTCGCCTAGCCTTTTAAACCCATTCTGACGCGGTTTATGCAAGTAAGCGCAAGCAAAAATGCTACCACATAAAGCGTCCAGCCGAACCACGCTGGCAGCTGCCCAAATACCGCATATATAGTGCCGATAAGCCCAAATACAAATGCGCGGTCGCTCTTGCCCATAGGTCCGTCGTAGCGCCTGCCGCTGCCGTGCATCTGCCCTAGGACACCTAAAAACTCACTCATAAAGGCCAAAAATATAACGAGCGAGATAACACTCCAGTCAAAAGGAGCCACAAAAGCAAACGGCAGATAAAGCGCCGTGTCCGAGATAACGTCGGTAGCTTCGTTTAGATAGCCTCCTAGCGGCGTTTTTTGATTAAATTCGCGGGCTAGCATGCCGTCGATAGCATTCAGTGCCATACGTAAAAACATCCAGATAGGCAGCAGAAAAAATAAAGTAGAGACAACAGCAAATTTGACTAGTAATGCACCTAGCAAAATAGACAAAACGCAGGCTACTAATGTGACTTGATTTGCCGTAATGCCGGCATTATAAAGACGCTTTACTAGCGGACGAAGTAGGTTTTGAAATTTTGGTTTTAACTCGTAGATACTCATAATTCTCCAAGCAGTTTTAATTTAGCATTTTCCCCTAAAAATACTTGAATAAAGTTTAATTGCTGCTTGAGTACAATTTAAGACGCTTGCTCAAATTTTCACTTACTTCAATCTTTGGTAGGCATGCCTTATAGTATAAATGGGGCGTAGAGCCAGGATTGTACTGGTTTATATAAATCGATCAAACCAAGCAAACCAATCAAATGGAATAAAGGACAAAATTAAAACCAAATTTCCCTATTAGCCAAAGCAATAAATTCATAAAGCCAAAAACAAATTTACAAAAACAGATAACATATCACAAGGTAACCAAACCAAAGAATAAAGAATGTAAAATAAGGGATAAAAAGTATAAAGGAATAAAAACAAAGCCCGCAACGACCTACTTTCCCGACATCCCAGTAAGGGAGAGTATCATCAGCCAGGACGAGCTTAGCTTCTTGGTTCG
>CALIWP010000070.1 GCA_938046705.1 uncultured Campylobacter sp.
GGGCCCAGCGGCGTGGAAGAATTTGAAACCAAATTTAGCTCCAAATTTCGCCTCGGAGCCTACGAAAACGCGCTAAAAACGCTTGAGCAAAAAGGCGTTTGCTATGCTTGCGAGTGCTCGCACTCGATGAAAAACTCGTTTAAAAACAGCATTTATACGCGTGTTTGCGCGGATAAAAATCTTAAATTTAAAAAAGATGAAACAGCCATGCGACTTCGCGTCCTTGACGAGGCGATTTGTGTCCGGCAAAATTTGATAAATTTTGACGCCCTGCGCGGCGACGCGGACGGTCTAGCAAACCAAACGAGCGGCTTTTGCGGTAACGGGCGAAAAGCGCAAGACGGCGCGACAAACGGTTTAAAAAATTTGACAAACTTGAGCGGCTCAGACAGAGAGAAACCTGGCGGCGAAAAATTTAGCCCTAACGCCACGGAAAATTTAAATTCGGCAAATTTAGGCGTCTTAAATTTGACGGACGAAACGACGTTTGAAACGGAAAAATTTGCGCAAGTTCAAAGCGTAAATTTGGCGCAAATTTTGGGCGATTTCGTCGTTTGGAAAAAAGACGACACGCCCGCGTATAATCTCGCTAGCCTCGTGGATGATGAGATGTTGGGCGTAAATTTGCTCGTGAGAGGCGAGGATCTGCTAGCTTGCTCGGCGGCGCAAAAATACGAGGCGCAGATCTTGGGCTATGGGTTTGAAAACGCGAATTTCATCCACCACGGCTTACTAGCGCAGAGCGGCAAAAAGCTATCCAAAAGCTCGAGCGCACCGGCTGTAAGCATAGCGGACAGTGCCAAAATCCACTATAAATTTGCCGCTCTTAAGCTTGGTCTTGACGCGTCAAAATGCGACGCTTTGTCAAATTTGCTTGAGATGTTTAAAGAGAAATTTAGCCGATAAATTTAAACGCGCTACTTGGATTGTTTAAAAAGCGCGGTAAATTTTTACCGGCTTATCTAAATTTTTCTTAATCCCCTCGTAATAGCGCTTCAAATTTCTATTTACACCCGCAAGGTTTCGTCAATTTTACCGCTTAAATTTGGGCTAAATTTGGAGCCGTAAATTTAAACCGAGTTATCTATATCGCCAACCCCAAATTTGCGTCCAAAGCCCGCGTCAAATTTAAGCTCAAATTTGACGTAAAATAACGGAGGTAAAATTTGGACATAGATCGCATAAACCGCATAATAGAAATCCTCTCAAGCTCGACGCTGCCGATGCTAGTCGCACTCGCAAAGGTCACGATACCCCTCACGCTGATATCCTTCGCCTGCGGACTGACTATCGCTATAGTTACGGCGATAGCAAGGCTTAGCGGGGTGAAAATTTTGCGCTTGATATTTGGCGCTTACGTTTGGATATTTCGCGGTACGCCGCTACTAGTACAGCTTTTTATCGTGTTTTACGGGCTTCCGGCGGTCGGCGTTACGCTTGAGACCTGGACCGCAGCCGTCATCGCCTTTAGCCTAAACGTCGGCGCCTACGCGTCCGAGTCCGTGCGAGCCTCGATCCTATCGGTGCCGCGAGGACAGTG
>CALIWP010000071.1 GCA_938046705.1 uncultured Campylobacter sp.
TTAATCTCATCGGTCGCTTGCCGGTCGTGGGCGACAAGATCGAGGACGAAAACTGCTACTACGAAGTGCGCAAGATGGATGGTGCAAGCATCTCAAGCGTCAAAGTGCGCAGAAAAATCGAAGAAAAAGAGGACGAGGACTGAGTAAATTTGCGCCTTGCTTTTGCGAGCGGGGCGTAAATTTGATTGTAAATTTGAGGCGCGGAGGCGGCGTCTTAAATTTAACGACTCTAAATTTAAAAACGTTGCCGCATTTGAAACCGGCACAAATTTAAGCTGTTTCGTCAAATTTTAGCTTGCGGCATTGCTCTAAATTTATCGTCATTTGGCCGAGTCTTGCGGGATCGCCGTTAAAGTTGCGCGAAGCATAAATTTAAATTTGCCTCGCTAAATTTGCGCCGATTTTTCTCTCAGACTCTCTCAAAATCCACAAATTTAATCTAACTTTTTAGCTTATTTTGATAAACTTCGCGAAATTTAATAAGAGATAAAAATTAAATTTTATATTTTGAAATTTATAAAACAAATTTAACATAGGAGGACAGATGAGAGTAGTTCAAGCGGAATTAATCTCCAAAACCGTCAGCGAGCTTTGCAAAGAGGCCTGTTACGTCGTGACGCCCGATATGAGAGCGGCTTTTGAAAAAGCTAGAGAAAACGAGAGCTCGCCGATAGGCAAAGACATCCTAGGCAAGGTACTCCAAAACGCCGATCTAGCCCAGAAACGCGTCGCGCCGATCTGCCAAGACACGGGCATGGCGGTAGTGTTCGTCGATATCGGACAGGATGTGCATATCGAGGGCGGATTTTTAGAAGACGCGATAAATGAGGGCGTAAAAGACGGCTACGTGGGCGGCTACCTGCGCAAATCAGTCGTAAATGACCCGATCTTTGAGCGCAAAAACACGACGAACAACACCCCTGCCATCATAAACGTAAGGATAGTAAGAGGCGATAAAATCCACATAAAAGTGGCTCCAAAGGGCTTTGGTAGCGAGAACAAATCGGCTCTAAAGATGCTAGTGCCCGCAGACGGCCTAGAAGGCGTGAAAAAGGTATTTTTAGACACAGTTAAGCTAGCGGGACCAAACGCCTGTCCTCCGATGGTGATCGGTGTAGGCATAGGCGGCACGATGGATAAGGCCGCGCTAATGGCAAAATACGCAGCCGCTCGCTCCGCAGACAGCAAAAACCCCGATCCTAGATACGCCAAACTAGAAGAGGAACTACTGGAGCTCGCCTGCAAAACGGGCGTCGGACCGCAAGGACTAGGCGGCGACACGACCGCGGTCAAAGTAAACATCGAGTGGTATCCGACCCATATCGCGGGCCTGCCGGTCGCTATCAACATCAACTGCCACGCCGCTCGCCACGCCGAAGCTGAAATTTAAGGAGAAAAGATGTCAGAAGTAAAAAAGATAACCGCGCCGTTTGATAAAGATGTCGTAAAAAGCCTAAAAGCGGGCGACAACGTACTAATAAGCGGCACCATCATCGCAGCTCGCGACGCCGCGCACAAGGCGCTAACCGAGACTTTGGCTCGCGGCGAGGCATTGCCCGTAAATTTAGCCGGCGAGACGATCTACTATCTAGGACCAAGCCCCGCAAAACCTGGCGACGTCATAGGTGCTGCCGGGCCGACAACTAGCGGACGCATGGACAAATACACTCCGACGATGATAAACGAAGTAGGCATCAACGGCATGATCGGCAAAGGATATCGTAGCGACGCCGTCGTCGAAGCGATGAAAAAATCAGGCTGCGTATACATGGTCGCTATCGGGGGTGCTGGCGCGCTGATTAGCCAAAGTATTAAAAAATACGAAGTGCTAGCCTATCCAGAGCTTGGCCCTGAGGCGATCGCGAGGCTCACGGTCGAGGATTTCCCGGCTATCGTAGCGATAGATAGCGAGGGCAATAACTTCTACGAAGTCGGACAAGCTCCGTATAAAAAAATATAAATTTATCGGCGCGAGTTATCGCTAGCTCGCGCTTTACTCTACGCGCCGCTCTTTATGGGTAAATTTTGAAACCAAACGGCGCGTTAAACTCTCAAATTTTACACTCACTCTTTGAAAATTTTGCTGTAATTGCTCGGATACGCCGCTTTTAGAGGTTTCTTAATCTTAGCCTTTAACGAGCCTGCGTCGCTAAGCTTTACGCCGCCAACTAGGCAATCTTTGTCGCAAATTAGGCGCAAAGTTATATCGCGTTTTTCGCCAAATAGCTCAAATTTGACTCGCGATTCGTTCTCTGAGACCGCTTTTACGCTAAAGTTTTTGAGCTCGTCAATCTCGTGCGAGTCTATAAAAGGGTCGAGATCTAGATCCGACGATACGTGTTCTACGCCGCTCAGACGTCCGAGCGCGGAGCCGAACTGATCGTAAATGAGTCCGTCAAGCTCGGACGTCAGCCACTCCTAGGTGATAGGCTGTATTTTGCCGTTGCCGTAGTTTGTTTGGTAAAATTCGTTTATCGTTTTTCCATTAGCGAGGCTTTCGTCGTTTGAGCGCTTAGATTTGCGCCGCCAATACCGCAAAAAATCACCGCCAAAAGGCAAAATTTAGACACATTTTTCATGGCTTTCCTTTAAATTTAGGTGTTTGAGTGATTTTGACACTATTTGGGTTAAAATTTGAGAAGTTTAAGATATGCAAGTAACGGCAGTCTGCTTTGGCGCATTTTCTCGTCAAATTTAAACGATACCGCGCTGATAAAATTTAGAGCGCAAATTTACATTGGACTTCGAGCCGTCAAATTTACTCGGACGGCTCGTTAATTTTAGCAGAGGTTACTCTGTGGTGCTGTTTATGTAGCTGATTTCGGAGATCTGCGTCCAGACTCTAGCCTTTTTCATAAAGGCTTTTTGCGAGTCCAAAATTTCCTTAAACGTCGCGTCCTTTGCCGAAAGCTCGTCTAGGATCTCGTCCGTAGCCTTGCGCAGAGCGGCGATGATTTCCGGCGGAAACGAAGCGATTTTCACGTCCGGATGCTCGCTTTTGATTTTATCAAGAACCAGCGAGTTTTGATAGACCGCCGACTCGTAGACATCGGCTGCTACGGCCTTAGTCGCAGTCTCTACGATAGCTTGAAGATCGGCCGGTAGCTTGTCCCAGAGTTTTTTATTGATGTAAAATTCATTTTCGCTCGCAGGCTCCTGCCAGCCGGTGTAGTAAAATTTAGCCACCTTTTGAAAGCCGAAATTTATATCGATCGCGGGGCAGACCCACTCGACGGCGTCGATCGTGTTCATCTCCATCGCCATGTATAGTTCGCCGATCGGGATCGTGTTTATATTGACTCCCAGCTTTGCCATTATCTCGCCGCCAAGCCCGGTCATGCGCAGTTTTAGCCCCTTTAGATCGTCCGTATTCTTGATCTCTTTTTTAAACCAGCCGCCCATCTGCATGCCAAAATTTCCGCCGTGAAAGGTTACGATGCCCTGCTCGCTAAAGACCTTTTGCGCTAGCTCCTTGCCGCCGCCGTACGCGTACCAGGCATCTTGCTCGGCCTTGTTCATACCAAAAGGCACGGTCGTAAAGAGCATGAGCTTAGCGTCCTTGCCCTTATAAAAGTAGCTAGCGGTGAAAGCCGCGTCGTACTGGGCGCTTTTGACCATATCAAGCAGCGCAAACGCCGCCTTGTGCTTGGACGGATAGTCGACGCGAACCTCGATACGGCCGTCGCTCATCTTTTCCACGAGCTCTTTAAATTTCTTCGGAGCGTCGCCTAGTACGGGCACGTTACTCTCGTACGTGGAGGCGAGTTTGATCTTGTATTTTTCCGCTGCCTGCGCGCTGATCATCATCGCAGCACACAAAGCCAGCGCTAAAAATAGTTTCACTTTTTCTCCTTTCGGTTTTAAATTTACCGATTATAGAGTTTTGTATTATACTTTTTGATTAATTTTAAAATTTAAGCTACAAAAATTTATTATAAGTGAGTAAAAACGTAAATAAATTTCTAAAATGTTACGAAAGTTAAATTTGCCGTTTGGGGATAAATTTGACGATCGTCGTCATTAGGGCGGCGGTATTTGAGCGATACGACTCGGCGAATTTTGTTTGAGTGGGCAGCGGAAGTTGACACGTAGATACGGCCCTAAACTACTTTACTCGACGCATCAAAATCTAACGGGCCAAATTACTCGTATTTTGTGGGGTACATTACGACGATTTTATGGGCTGTAAATGCTAAATTTAAGGTGCGTATGTAAAGATAAATTGGCAGGCATTTGTGGCAAATCGATTTGGTCTTTTGAACCGCATTTGAGGCGTCGCTGAGTAAATTTAAGTGGCAAATTTGACAAGATGATTTTTTTCGTTAAATTTACTAGACAAATCTGTAAAATTTAAGATCTAAAGCGTGTGCTTGAAGCTCGAATTTAAGTCGCCGAGTACGAAAAACGGCGAGCGAGTAGGTAAATTTAGGAAGAGCTGGAAACGTCGTTGGCGTATAGTGTTTCGGCTAGCGTATTTTGGGTGCGGTTGCCGTTAGCTCCGATTCGTGTTTGCTAGCCTCTTGGCAAAAATATACGACAAAAACGACTTGATTAATCCAAGCAAGCTTAAATTTTCGTTTGGATACCTGGCGTATTTTCGATCTCTTTGTCGCAAATCTCGCAAAAGCGCGTTAGCAGCGAGAATAGCTTCTCGGCGTTTTTTTCGCCGAGCCTAGCAAATACCCGCTCGCCCAGCTCATCGCTAGCGCGCACTATAGGGTCTGCTACGTCGTGCCCTTTTTGCGTGAGACTCATCGCGCGCTCCCTTTTATCCGCGCTTTGCTCGCCTATCTGCACTAGCCCTTTTTGGCGAAAATCCTTGCAGACGTTAAAGACCGTTTGCTTGGGTATGAGCCACTCCTCGCTGATCTTTTTTTGCGTCGAACGGCCGTCTTTTGCGAGTGTATAAAGTACTGCAAATTCGCTGTAGCTAAGCCCAGTTTTAGCAATCAACATATCTATGCGTTTGTCGATATCGCCGATTTTTTTGCCCAGCTCGTCGAAGTTGTACATTATTTCTCCCTTTTTTATTTTGGGCGAATTTTAGTAAAATCCCAAAATATTTTCAAGGTTTTTGGATTGACTTTTAGTCCTAAATTTTGCTAATATAGTAAATTTTAAGACTAATATCAAAGGAAATTTATGAAACTCGGTAATTTTTTAAAGGCGTATTTTTTATCGTTCGCACTGATTTTCGTCGCAGCTGCGCAGGAAAATAAATCGGCACAGGAAGCAGCGTCGCAAGCAGAGAAAAATACGGCCGAGCAACAAACTGCTCAAGCTGGCGTAAAAGACGACACCAACGCTAGCGAGCAAAGCGTTCGTCAAGATAGACAAAATCCGGACGCTGAGGAAAATCAAAACGAAAAAGCCATAAAGCTCACGGTCGTCTCGCCCAAGATCGCAAAATTTAGCCCAAAGCTAAATTTACACGGCGAACTGGTCGCTAAAGACGATGTCGCAGTAGGTTCGGCGTTACAAGGCCGGCAAATCTCCGAGGTTTTAGTCGAGGTCGGCGAAAGCGTACAAAAGGGGCAAATTTTAGCTCTGCTGGATAATGCCGGCGTAAAAGCGAAATTTGACCAGCAAACCGCTGCGCTAGAGGCTGCAAAGCAAAATTTAAACTCCGCTAAGGCTGCTTTTAGCGAGGCCGAGTCCGCGCTAAAGCGAGCCAAAAGCTTAGCCGCAAAAAAGGCGATCAGCTCGCAAGAGCTCGAACAAGCAAATGCGAAAGAAGCAAGCGCTAGAGCGAATTTAAACTCCGCAAAGGCCCAAATTTTGCAGATAGACGCACAGATCTCGGAGGCCAAAGATCAGCTAGCAAAGGCTAGCGTGATAGCGCCCGTTAGTGGCGTCGTAACGGCCAAAAAAGCCCAGATCGGTGCGCTAACTAGCGGCGAGGCTTTGTTTAACATCGCAAAAGACGGCACTGTCGAGCTATCTGTAGACGTGGACGTTAGAGAGTTAGCACATATAAAAGTCGGCATGAGCGCGCAGGCTCAAATTTACGGCGTAAAAGAGGCCGTAAACGGCAAGGTGCGGCTGGTGCCTGTTAGCGTGGATACGAGCTCGCGCCTAGGCAAGGTTAAAATTTCGCTAGACGGCGGGGCTAAATTTATCGGTTCGTACGCCAAGGCCGTTATCGACCTGCCCGAATTTAACGCGTTAGCACTGCCTGCGCAGGTGATTTCGTTTACGGACGAGGGCGCGTTTGCGACGCTAATAAAAGACGGCAAGGCGCAGAAGCGAAAAATCCAAATCGGACTTAGAGTAAACGGGCTAGTGCAGGTGATTTCGGGCGTTAGCGAGGACGATGAGGTCGCGCTAAAAGCCGCCGCGCTGGTAAATGACGGCGAAGCGGCGCAAAGGGGCGCGGAGTGAAAATTTCGTCTTGGGCGATCCGACATCCTATCCCTATCATCGTGCTTTTTATCGCGCTTAGTTTAGGCGGCGTAGCGTCGTTTTTACGCCTACCGATAAACGCGAACCCAAACGTAAATTTCCCTATCGTTAGCGTCACGGTCACGCAGGCGGGCGCGTCGCCTACGCAGCTGGAAAGCTCGACTACTAGGCGCATCGAGGACGCCGTGAGCGGGCTGGCGGACGTGAGGCACGTTAGCTCTACGATCTCCGAGGGTAGCTCGGCTACCACAGTGGAGTTTGCTATCGAGACGGACGTCGATAGAGCCGTAAACGACGTGCGAAACGCTATCTCGCAGATCAGAGACGAACTACCCGCCGGCATCGATACGCCGCTGGTAGAGCGCGTGGACGTCGAGGGCGGCACGCTGGCGTTTTATTCGGTAGGAAGCGTAAATTTAGACCAAAGTGAAATATCGCACCTGATAGATAACGAGATAAAAAGGCGGCTGCTAGCGATCCCCGGCGTACAGCAGGTAAAGCGTCTAGGCGGCACTACGCGCGAGATCAGAGTGTTTTTAGATCCCGCCGCGCTTAGCTCGCTAAAGATAGACGCGGCTTATATCAGCAAGCAGCTTGCACAAAATAATGCCGATTTGCCCGCCGGCAGGACCGTTTTAGACGGCGCGGAAAACAGCCTGCGCGTAACAGGCGGCGCAAAGAGTATCGAGGAGCTAACAGACACCCCCATCCGACT
>CALIWP010000072.1 GCA_938046705.1 uncultured Campylobacter sp.
GTCGTGTCCTTTTGGATCAAAAATAACGTCCAGATCGCGCACTCAAACCCCGCGTGGTTCATCCCGATCGTGGGCAATCTCTTTGTCCCGCTAGCAGCGCCCGCCGCGAGTGAGCTTGCGTGGTATTACTTTGCGATCGGGATATTTTTTTGGCCGGTGCTTTTTGCGGTTTTGTTTTACCGCATCATCTTTCACGATCAGATGCCGCAGAAATTTATCCCGACGCTTTTTATCGTGATCGCGCCGCCTGCGATGGCGTTTTTGGACTACGTCAAGCTCACTGGCAGCTTTGACGTCACGGCGAAGATCATGCTCTACATCACGCTATTTTTCGCGCTTCTCATCCTTTTTATGTTTAAAAGCTTTTTGCGGCTTAAATTTTTCCTCTCGTGGTGGGCGTTTACCTTCCCTACGGCTGCGGCTAGCATCGCGTTTTTTCGAGCGTTTGAGTTTAACGGGATCAAATTTTTCTTGTTTGCGGGAGCGGCGGGTTTTGCCATCCTATGCGTTTTTATAGGTATCGTGGGCTTTTACACGGTAAAAGCGATGCGGCGCGGCGAAATTTGCGTGCCTGAGTGACGGTTTTGTAAATTTGAGTAAATTTAAAAATCCGCGCTCAAATTTGATATTTAAACGCGGATTTTGGGAGCATAAATAAGCTGAAGCCGCTTAAATTTACTTTATCGATCCCATCATTTTTAGCATATTTTCAAGCTCTTTTACCTCGGCTATGCCTTGGTTGCATGTAGATTCTTGCTCCTCTTTGCTCATCTTTTTTATGCTCGCGTAGTCGGCCTCAAACTCTTTTTTCGTCGCGGCGACGTCAAAGTCCTTTTTACCCTGAGCCTGGGCTTGTTTTGCCATCGAATCGATGAAATCGTAAGAAACCTTTTTGTACTCCTCGCAAGCAGCAGGCATCTCAGCAGCCGCAAGCTGTCCGGCAAAAGCGCAAAGCGCGACGAAAAGCAGTGATTTTTTCATATTTATCCTTTTTTAAAAAATGCGGCGTATGATAGCGAAATTTGGATAAATTAGCCATGACGGGCGATAAGTTCGCTAAAACTTATCTCGCGGACGTGAAATTTAACTCCGAGCGAGGCGAGTTTGTCTTGCAGCGGTAGCGCCAACTCCTCTATGCCGCTAAATACGCAAAGCGGCAAATTTTGCGCCCTCTCTTTGGTCGCCGCAAAGCTATCGTCGTCAAAAAATTTCTTTAAAAACACGAGCGTTTTTACCTTATCCACGCCCAAATCTTCGATGAAAACGCTGAAATATTTATATCCCGGCTCCGCGCGCGCTTCATCTTTCCGCGCGTAATCGTCCGCCAGCTCGCGGTAAAATTCGTTGTTTAAATCAATAAGCGGCGCAATCGCTTCAAGCGAGCAAGGCGCCTCAAGTGCGGCAAGTGCGGTTAAAATTTCTTCAAATTTAACGATGTCGTCCGCAACTTTAATCGGCTCCCAAGAGCCGGCACCGTGGTAGGCAAAATACACGGGCGAGGCGTCGCCTAGCGCAAAATCTACAAAAAACGGATCGTCCATGCCGTTACGCGCGATGACCTGCCAGCTCTTGCGCCACTGCCATGGCGTATCGTCTGCTAGCTCCTCGCCCGTTTTGCGATCAGTAAGTCTATATCCCTCCTGAAAGCTCTCAAACTCGCCCTCGTCGGGGTAGAAAAAAGGCAGTAAAATGCACTCTGAAACGATGCGTTTGCGGATAAAATTT
>CALIWP010000073.1 GCA_938046705.1 uncultured Campylobacter sp.
CATCGCTCAATCCTCATGCGATAAGCCAAAAAGCTCAAAATCGTAGCCAGACTTAGCGCCTCTTTCGATAGATACGCGCCGTGGTCGAACTGGCAATCTATCAAAAGATATATCAGAAGCGTAAGAACCCCAAACTGCCTGCTTTGAATGCACTCCTTAAAAACGCTAAATAGGATCGCGCCGTAAAAGATGAGACCGAGCACGCCGCTATAAAGTAAAATTTCTAAAAATAGATTGTGCGGCGCGTTATATTCAGGATGCTCAAGGACCGGGGAGCCCGGCAAATTTATATATGAGCCCAGCCCGTAGCCCAAGATAGGCTTTTCTTGCGCCATCTCTAAAATATAGCTCCAAATCACGGTTCTACCCGAGGAGTCGCCGCTAAATAGCGCTGCTAGTCTTTGCTCAAACGACGGCGAAAGCACAAGCAAAACGGCAAAAATCGCGATGAAACCTATCGTGAAAAGCAGGTATTTTTTGTTTAGGCTCTTTAAATTTAGCGCGCCGTAAAACGCAAGCGCGCAGAACGCGCCGACCCACGCCGCTCTGGAAAATGAAAAGATCATAAAAAATGCAAACAAAAATAGAGCCGCAAATTTAAGTGCTAAAGACCGCCGTATCGCCACCGCGCTAAGGCAGAGCCCAAAGCCCATAAAAAGCCCTAAAATATTGCGGTTCGAAAGCGCTCCGCTAAGACCTCCGCGAACAGAGTCACTTGAAAAGACGATTGCGTCGCTGCTACTTACAAACTGATAGATCGCGCTCGCCGATAAAATTCCAAGCCCCACGAACAGAAAGGCAAAAACGGCGTTTTGATCAAAAAATTTAAGCTTGTAAAAATAGCAAAGCGTCAAAAATATAGTGCCGTATCGAAGGATAAAAAATAGCGTGCTCTGCCATGCTTTTTTTGAGATAACAGCCTCGTTTAGGAGGTTTGAGATCGCTAGCGTCGCCACTAAACAGACGAAGCAGATCGCGATAAATCGCGTTTTTTTCAAAATTTCGCTTAGAATTTCGTAGTTTTTAAAATATAATAGATGCGCCAAAAAGAGTAAATTTAGCGCCGCAAAGGAGATCTGATAGACTGCGTTTTTAAAAAACAGCGACGCGCACCAAAGAAGTAGCAGCGTTAAAAATGCGATCCTCCAGCCGC
>CALIWP010000074.1 GCA_938046705.1 uncultured Campylobacter sp.
AATATGCGCCGCGAGGGCTATGAATTTTTACTTGGCAGACCTGAGGTTATCGTAAAAGAGATAAACGGCGTAAAATGCGAGCCATATGAGCTTTTAGTCATCGACGCACCTGATGATACGACAGGCACTGTCATAGAAAAACTAGGCAAAAGAAAGGCTGAAATGGTCTCTATGAACCCAACAGGTGATGGTCAAACAAGGATCGAGTTTGAGATCCCAGCACGCGGACTTATCGGTTTTAGAAGCCAGTTTTTGACTGATACAAAAGGCGAGGGCATTATGAACCACAGCTTTTTGGAGTTTAGGCCGTTAAGTGGAACAGTGGAGCACAGAACAAATGGTGCTTTAGTTTCGATGGAAAACGGAGTAACGCTTGCTTATTCGCTATTTAACTTGCAAGATCGTGGTGTGCTTTTCCTTGATCCGCAAGCAAAAGTCTATGTAGGCATGATCATCGGCGAGCACAGCCGTCCAAACGACCTTGACGTAAATCCTATCAAGGGTAAAAACCTAACAAACGTGCGTGCTAGCGGTAGCGACGATGCGATCAAGCTTGTGCCACCTAGAAAGCTAAGCCTTGAGCGCGCACTAGAGTGGATCGAGGATGACGAGCTAGTCGAGGTTACGCCTATAAATATCCGCGTTCGCAAGCGCTATTTAGACCCAACAGAGCGCAAAAGAAAAGCAAAACTCTAATTAAAATTTGTCATCTAGCCCCTTTGTAAAGGGGCTAATAATTAAACTCTAAAAACAGCAAAAAAGATTTAAATAAATTCTTATATCTTTTTGAATTATTTATTTAAATTGGCTTTGTTCAAGACGAAATAGAGTCATTCTCTCTCATCTAAAATTTATCAATCCTAAAACTATTTATACTTTAAAATACCATACTTACTTTTCTATTTTTACTTTTAATATAATCAATACAAAAATGCTTAGTTTATGCTAGAATCGGCGTAAATTTAAAGGAAACCGATGAAAAAACTAAAATTTATCTTCGCTTTCGCCGCAGCGTTAATTTTTGGCGGCTGCTACGAGACGACACTGCTTA
>CALIWP010000075.1 GCA_938046705.1 uncultured Campylobacter sp.
ATCAATACGGTCGTAATACCTGGCGTAAATATGGATCACGTCCCGCAAATCGCGAAAAAAGCCAAAGAGTGGCAAGCCGATATCATGAACTGCATGGCGATGATCCCCGTGCATGGCACCCCTTTTGCAAATATCAAATCGCCCTCAAACGAAGAAATTCGCAGCATGCGAAAGCTAATCGGCGGCTCCATTCATCAAATGACTCACTGCAGCAGGTGTCGCGCCGACGCATGCGGCAAGCTTTGCGAGGGATAGGGCTTGCGTTACGGCGGGTTTTGTCGGCTTTTTATCGGTCCGTCAAATTTAAATTTATATCGCGGTCGCGATTTTTACGATTTTATTTTCAAATTTCACAAAAGGAGTTAGCATAAAGCTAAGACAAATTTTAAAACTAGGTGCGGCGCTTGCCGTTTGTTTAAATTTAGCCAGCGCAAAATCGCTTGAGCAGATCAAAAAAGACGGCGTGATCACTATCGCGACCGAGGGGGTGTATTCGCCGTTTTTGTTTCATAACGAAAAAGACGAGCTGATGGGCTACGACGTCGAGATCGCAAGAGCGGTCGCAGACAAGCTAGGCCTAAAGCCTAAATTTATCGAAGCCTCGTGGGACGCGATGCTAGCGGCTTTTGACGCGGGCAAGGCGGACACCGTGTTTAACCAAGTAAGCATCACCGAAGAGCGCAAGAAAAAGTACGACTACTCCTTGCCATACATGACCTCGTACTCGGCAATCATCGTGCACGAGGATAACGACGATATCAAGAGCTTTGCCGATCTAAAGGGCAAGCGCTCGACGCACTCGGTAAATAGCATGTGGATCCCAACCGTCGAGAAATACGGCGCAAAGCTCGTCGTAGCCGATAGCCTGAGCGATCAGATAAACCTCATAATCACCAAGCACGCCGACGATACGATAGACGACGCCGTGATGTTCTACGACTACAAAAAGCAGTACCCAAAAGCGCCGATAAGCTGATAGAAGCAGGCGAAGATCCGATGTGCACTGCTGCGATCGCACATAAAGGCAACGCCGAGCTACTAGAAGCGATAAACAAAGCCCTAAACGAGCTACGAGCCGAAGGCAAGCTAAAAGAGATCTCGATGAAGTATTTTGATAAAGATATTTCCGAATAAATTTAAAGGCGGC
>CALIWP010000076.1 GCA_938046705.1 uncultured Campylobacter sp.
ATTCGGCTAAATTTACGCCGCAAAATTTGTAAAAAGGCGGCTATTTACGGTTCATCTTCACAGAGATTAAGCTTTGTTTTTAAACGTGCTTTAAACCGCAAATTTAAACAAAAGACGCCCAAATTTAGTCGCCGCTTAAGAAAACTACGCCAAGCAGGTTTGCTAAGCCCTAAAGCCGCTTTTGCTAAAAATCCAAAAACCGCGCTAAGAGCCAAATTTACACCGCGCGGGCGTTATTTTTCAGATTTTAAAACCGCTTGATAGCCCTGTTTTTTGAGCGCTTCTACGACCGTATTTTCGGCAAAATCGTCCTCGACGACGATGTCGGCCGTTTTAGCCTCCAAATTTACATCAAATTTCTTCACGCCCTTAAGCGTATTTAACGTCTGCGTGATGACCTCGTAGCAGCTCACGCAGGCCATATTGGGGATCTCGTAAACCAAAGTCTTGTCCGCAAATGCCGCCGCGCAAAGCGCCAGCGCTAGAGCTAGCTTTTTCATTCTTTGATACCGACTTTGTATTTTTTAGCTTGGATGGCGCGCACGACGTCCATCACGTTTGCGCCGCTATCTGCGGTGATATTTACGTCCTTGCTTTTTAGATCAAAACTCACTCTTTTGACGCCTTTGACGCCTTTTGCGGCATCTTCGATTTTCTTGGCGCAACCGCCGCAGTTCATGTTAGGTACGTTTAGTTCGTAGGTTTGCTCTGCAAAAACGCTGCCGCAAATCGCCGCTAAAAGTAAAATTTTCTTCATCATCGCTCCTTGAAAATAATATTTGATATGAAATTGTATCACTATATTTCTTATATATTTATTATTTTCTATTTATATTAAAATGTAATATAATTTACTTTTTTCTTATATTTAAAATTAAAATTTGACATCAAATTTGAGCAGATTTAAAGCGGGTGGAAAAATATTGCAGGGAAATTAAGAGGGGAATTTAGCCCGCAAAAACCGTAAATTTGCAGGCTAAATTTATAAAATTTATTCTTTTGTTTTTGCCATTCTGCGGCGCATAGTAGGATCTAGATAGCGTTTGCGGACGCGTATGTTCGTCGGCGTGACTTCGACTAGCTCATCCTCCTCGATCCACTCCAAAGCGCGCTCTAGGCTGAGTTTTCTAGGCGGCACGAGCTTGATAGCGTCATCAGAGCCGCTAGCGCGTACATTGGTTAGGTTTTTGCTCCTTTTTTGGGTGTAATTATAGCTAAATGGGGCCAAAATTCGTAAATTTGAGCTTGATTTTTGGACTATGGACGGCTGTTTATTTGCCGTTACTGCACGGAATTTTTGATCATTCGCGCGGTTTGCTTGCATATTTTGGTTAAAAATCCCGCAAATTTAAACGCAAAAATGAAGCAAATTGGCTTATTTCGCGGGAGATGTTTTAGAGATCTACAAAACTCCTAGTAAACGCCATAAACAGACTCGTTCGCGTAAATATCGTGCCGATGCTTAGATTTTCGCGCTTCGTAGTCTGTTTGGCAAGTCTTTTTAGGATGTACTTTTTCTTGCTGTTAGCATTAAAAAGCCTAAATTTATGCGCTCCCGGCTCCTCGGCGCGCTCTATT
>CALIWP010000077.1 GCA_938046705.1 uncultured Campylobacter sp.
CTCGCAAAAAGCGGGCTGGTCGCGTCAAATTTGAGCCTTTTATTTAAATTTAACGAGAAAGGCGCAAAGTGATAAACGTTAGAAATTTACGCCTAAACTACGGCGCAAGCGAGATTTTAAACATCCCGCGCCTTGATATCGACGTCACCAAAATCACCGCGCTAACGGGCAGCAATGGCAGCGGCAAAAGCACGCTTATGCGAGTGATTTCGTTTTTACAAAAGCCAAGCTCGGGCGAAGTGCGGCTGTGGGGAAGCAGCGCGCCTAGCTTAAATTTACTGCGCGACGTTAGCGTTTTGCTACCAGAACCAGCACTTTTAAAACGCTCCGTGAGGGAAAATTTTAGAGCCGTCTTAAAAAGTCGCGGAGTGCTAG
The DNA here is from genome assembly GCA_938046705.1 of uncultured Campylobacter sp. The sequence continues at coordinate 376 of CALIWP010000077.1, forward strand.
GGGAATTTGACGAGCGAGCGAGCGAGGCGTTAAATTTGGTCGGGCTTGACGAGAGTTTTTTAAACAAGCGCCACTTTGAGCTAAGCTCCGGGCAGACACAGCGCGTTAGCTTTGCGTTAAATTTGGCGCTCAGATCGCGTCTTTATCTACTCGACGAGCCGACAAATAGCGTGGACGTGGGCACGTCAAAGCTTTTCGGCAAGGCGGTGCTTTACATGCGGCAAAGATACGGCTGCGGCTTTGTGATCGCTAGTCACGACGATAAATGGCTAACCGCGATCGCCGAGGAAAACGTCTTTTTACACAAGGGGCGCGTGTGCGAATTTGAATACAAAAATATTTTCGACGCGCGGGACGGGGTTTTAAAATTTGACGAAAATGCGAGCGTAAATTTGCCGCAAAATTTACGTAACGCCGTAAAGATCGCCGTAAATCCAAGCAAAATAACGCTAAGCAAAACGCCGATAGATGGGTATTTGGGCGGCATCTTGCACTCGGTTTCGCTCTATCTTGGCAAAGAGCTTTTGGTAAAAATCAAAATCGGCGACTTTTTGATAAAAACGCTGGCGCCAAATTCGCAAAATTTTAACGTCGGCGAAAATATTTATTTTAAATTTGACGAGGAAGCGTTTTTGGGGCTTGAGTGAGCCCCGAAATTTTGCAAATTTCGCTTCAAATTTTAAATTTAGGCTCGTTTAACGCCCGTTAAAATAGCCGAGTTAAAAGTAAATATCAAAATGAAGCGTAAATGCAATATATATGCGGAAATTTCATATTTATTTTATCCCCTAAAATTCGCCGTATATAATATGCAATCAAGGCATATTTAAGCGTATATTAATTTTTTTAATTTATTTTTTTTTAAGTATAAGAAATAAGCCAAAAAGTAGTATAGTTTCACAATCGAGAAAAATCTCAAAAAATAGACAAAAATGATAAAGGAAGGCGATGACTAGCAAGGGCGAATTTGCAGCCGGACGCGGACTTTACTACTCGCTATTTTCGCGTTTTTTCGTCTTTAGCCAAGAAGCCGATAGATTTAGCGGCGTAAACGCGATGCTGGGCCTTGCCTCGGCGCACGCTCTAAACGAAGAATCGGCCGCCGCGATAATGCGCATACAGGTAAAATTCGACGAGGAAAATTCGCAAAATTTAGCGGATGAATTCGATGAAATTTTCCACGCTCTGCCAAGTCCGCTCAGAAACTCGCTATCCTACTACGACGAGGGCTACGAGGTCGGACACGCCTGCGCAAAAGTGCGTAAAATTTTAGCCCGCACAGACATTAGGCGCGACGAGGCTAAATTTAAAGAAAACGAAGACAACGTGGGTTTCGTGTTTGCGCTAATGAGCGAATTTATCGCGCGAGAGAGCGAGCTGGAGTTATACGGAGAGCTTGAAGAGCGGCTTTTTAAAGAGATCATAAATCCAAATATCGATGAGTTTATAGAGAGTCTTTTTAATCACGAAAGTAGCGAAATTTACAAAGACGTCGCGGTACTACTGCAAGGATTTATCGAGTTTGAGCGCGTAGTTTTAAGCGCGCCGCGTCCTATAAATCACGGCAAAAACAAAAAGACTTTGGACGGAGTTTCAAGATCTGAGGCTATAAGAAGACAAAAAAACCGAGTGAGAAAGCTAAAAGCTATGGAGGAAGAAAATGCAAAAAAATAGGCGAGAATTTTTAAAAAAGGCTGGGCTAGTCGGAGCTGTAGCGGCTACGGCCGGAGTAGCGACGGCAGCGGCGTCAAACCTAAAATACGGCAAAAGTAAAAAGACCGAGGTGCTTTATAAAAGAAGCAAAAACTGGGATCTATACTACGAACAAGCGAAATAAATAAAATTTAAGAAAGGATAAATATGTCTGAGGCAAATTTACGTCTTATGCCCCACTCAAACGCAGTCGGGCGAAGATCGTTTTTAAAAATGGCCGCGCTAGCGGGCGTAGCGGGCGGCATGAGCGGGCTGGCTGCTAGCGGCGTAACTAGAAGCGCGACCAAAGAAGAGATGGCAAATCCGTTTCCAAACTCTAAAATCGTAAAAACTATCTGTACGGTTTGTTCCGTGGGATGCGGAGTGCTAGCCGAGGTAGAAAATGGCGTTTGGGTACGCCAAGAGGTAGCTCAAGATCACCCGGTGAGCGCGGGCGGCCACTGCTGTAAGGGCAGCGACGTCATCGATATGGTGCGCTCTCACTGCCGCGTAAAATACCCGATGAAAAAAGTCGGCGGCAAATGGAAACGCATCAGCTACAAAGACGCGCTTGACGAGATCGGCGCAAAGCTAAAAGCATATCGCGAGAAAAATCCGGAGCAAGTTATGTTTCTGGGCTCAGCAAAAGATAGCAACGAGCAGAGCTACTATATCAGTAAATTCTCTGCGATGTTTGGGACAAACAACCTAGATCACCAAGCTAGAATTTGACATAGCGCAACAGTCGCCGGTGTGGCGAATACGTGGGGTTATGGAGCTATGACTAATCACCTCGGAGATATCCAAAACGCAAAGTCTATCTTTATAATCGGCG
>CALIWP010000078.1 GCA_938046705.1 uncultured Campylobacter sp.
GGTACTGTTGTAAATTCTCAGTTCCTTCGGCCTTATAGAAAACGAATCGGAACTACAAACTTTGTGGTCTATATTTTTCGCGTCTTTATATGAAAGTCTAAATATCAAATTTGGATAGGCTTTTTTGATTAAGATATTTTTTAGATCTATTATGCTTTTGTTGGCAAGGTCTGTTTTTGGTACTCGAATCGCTTGGCCGCCTTCGATTACGTTTGGTGCGCCGTTGCAAGGTTTATTTGCTTCTATTACGTCTACGTAAACGTCGTTGGCAAAGTTAAAATCGTCAAGCTTTTTAACCTCGTTGCCGTTTTCTTCGCTTATGAATAAATTTACTAATTTAACATCAAATTTTCTTGCGACAAGTTGAGTGAATAAATTTTCCGAATTACCCAATGCGCCGAATTTTTTATTTACAACTTTTGATGCTATACTTCCTACTCTTAGTTGATATTTTGTTTCGGTGCACTCTTCGATGGCACCCTTATACACTAGCTTTATGCTAGGATTTTCAAAATTTGCGGTATATGAATTTCTAGCAAAAGCCTCTCCGAGTACTGTATCAAATTGTATAAAAGCTTGGTTACTACTTCCTATAGTACCGCCGTTGCCTCCGCCAGCACCTTGACCGACTAGGAATTTTAGCTTACCTGAGGCATAAGTTTGCAAATTTGTATTATCTGGGTTTTTATCTCCGGCTCCTACCGCAAATGTCGATCCTCTTCCAACATTAGGTCTTATAAATGTAGTATTGTTTACATAGGTCGAATTTTTTGGATCTAGCGCAGTGTTTACAGATAATTTTTGTGCTTCTTCGTTTCCGTTGTTTACTATTTGAAGCCTAACTCTTAGCGTATCCCCTTTTTTTGCGATAGTTTTGTTGCTGGCATTGGTGCTAACCGGTTCAAAGTCTTGTTCGCTGGTTTTATTTTTGTCTCTAACATATAGCTTTTCTATATAGCATACTTTTGGTACATATAGATCGGTAGAAAACGCCAGCATACCCACGGTGGCTTCGTCGCCTTGTAGGCTACCACCAGGTCTTTTGATTATTTTTGCAGTTAGCCGTATGTCGGCAGACGTTTGTTTATTGGTAAGTTTTCCGGTAATATCGTATGTATCTAAATCCATACTCGCGTTATATTTTTTGCTAGGGTTTAAATGCTTATTAAATTTAGATATAGTGGAGTTAAACTGGTCGCCTTTTTGATTTAGGGTGTTGTCAAATATTGAGCTATACGTCGAGTAGCTATCTTTTCTAATCTCTATGTCTTCAGCCGAGATCTCGCTCGCTGCGCCGAATGAAAGAGTGGTAAGAGAGGAAACTACCGCGCCGTTTACTGGAGTATAAAAGCCGCTAACCGTTATGTCTGCGCTTCTACTAGCTCCCTTGTTTAAATCTAGCGGCGTTAACAGTTTGATACCGTCAAATATATTGACGCCTTTGGGTTTTATTTTTTTACCGTCTTTGCTACCAAAGTCATATACGATAACTAGTGCCCATCCTCCGTATCTTGGGGAACTCAAATGTCCAAACCATTTGCCATCAGTATATGCTACCAATGATGGAGGGGTTCCGTCGTGAGTTTTGATGTTGCCTGCACTAAAAGTCCTGCCTGCAGTAGTATTTCCTAGAGATTGTTTCACTAGTTCGGTGACATCGGCGCTTGCTTGATATTGAAATCTCATGCCTGCACCATGAAACGACCCGAACCAAAATACATCCTGCTCTTGTGCCGTAATCTCATAGTAGCCCTTTGGTGTTCCAAAT
>CALIWP010000079.1 GCA_938046705.1 uncultured Campylobacter sp.
GAAAATTTAAGCGTGCAGCGCGTAGTCGTCGGGCTATTTTTTACCGGCGTGAAGCTAAGCAACGGCGTTTGCGGCGTGAGCTACACCCCGCTAAAAGCCATCCCGCAGGCCGTTTGCTGCCCCTCTCAAGCTGCTTCTATGCCAAATGCGGGCAATATCTGCGGTAAAAACGTCCGAACTCTTTTGCGGGATTTAAACAGCGACGGCGCGATCAAAAAAACCATCGCGGTAGCTGCTTTAAACGCGCTTTCGCAGACTTGTTTCGAGCAAAACCCCGGCGCACATGCGGTTAAATTTGATGCCGATCCGTTTCATGAGCTTGACGTCTGCGAGGGTTCGCTTAGCGTCATCGTGGGCGCGCTCGTGCCTTATATCAAATTTATGATGAAAAACGGCAGGGATTTTCGCATTTTAGAGCTTGATAAAAGCGTGCTAAAACCGCAGGAGGCGGCGTATTTCGTCCCGCAAGAAAGGGCGGCCGAGGCGATTAGGGCGGCCGATAATCTCATAATCACGGGCGTTACGCTGCTAAACGACACGCTAGAAGAGATCCTAGCGCTAAAAAAAGAGGGCGCAAAGGCCGTAGTCGTGGGGCCGACCGTCTCGATGTCGCCCGCGTCGCTTTTTGCTAGGGGCGTTAGCTACGCGGGAGGCGTATATACGCAGCGCGCGGACGAGCTTTTAGACGTCATCGCGCAGGCCGGCTCGGGTTATCATTTTTTAGGCAAATACGCCCGTAAATTTACGATGAGCGCGGACGGATTTGCTGCTAAATTTAAGAATTTTAGTCGCGCGGAGGGCGAAAAGATCGCATGGATTAAAAAGGCGTGATTTGCCGAGTTTTGCGCTTTACTCGCAAAGAGCGCGTAAATTTATAGCCTACGGCTAAAAACGCTACAAGCTAAATCGGAAAGGAAAAAGTATGAGTGCAGATAAAGACTATTGCAAGCCAGTTCAGAAAGGAAAAAGTATGTATTTTGCGCTTTCGTGGAAAAAATTTGATTTCGTCATTACTCCAAGCGAGTTTCGCGGCGTTTTTAGTAGGGAGGATTTCGTATTTTTAGCCAACCGCATACGCGAAAAAACGCAGAGTAAGATTACGCCCAAAGAGCAAGTTTTTGGCGATTACGAAAGGTATTTCGAGCGAATTATCTTGCGCGAGGACGGGCGGACGAACGAGCTTTGGGATGATGAGGTGCGGCTATATCTCATAGACGGCGAGGATAAGCTTTACTTTGACGACTCGCTTGAGGGCAAGGCCGGAGGCGAATTTAAGATACTTGATAGCACAAAGCCGTGCGCGAAGCTAGCTCCTTTTAATTTGCTTTATAACGACGAGAAAAAGCGGCTTAGCACGGCGTATTTTGAGCCGGACGGCGTCTTTGGCCTGCGACTAGCCTATCCTAAAACAGTTAGCCTAAGAGACGAAAACGGCGAGTTAGGCGGTAGCTACGAGACGGACGGCTACGAGATGTCGCACGTATATACGCAGCTAGTCGCGAGTATAAAAAAGCTTGCTAAAAAGGCGAAAATACAAAACGGTAGCGGCGGCGTAAAGGCGGACTTTTGGATCTCAAAAGCAGCCGCTAGCCTAGTGGGGCGGAATTTTTATCTCAAAAGCAACGGATTAAAATTCGTCTAAGTCTCGCGGGCAAATTTTGCCGACCGTCAAATTTGACGGGTTTTAAGTCGGTATTTTTAAGCATGCTTTAAAATA
>CALIWP010000080.1 GCA_938046705.1 uncultured Campylobacter sp.
ACCGCCTTGGCTATATCTATAAAACGGTACCGTCGCACCCTCGGCGTTAAACTGCTCTGCGTTTTTGAAAAAATCGCTCATTTTTTATCCTTGTTTTAAATTTGGATAATTATACTCTTATTTTGCGCGCGGGCGTCTTGACCTTGCTTAAGGGGTTAAATTTTAAATTCGGCGGTCGAGAGTCAAATTTGAGCGGCGAAACCCGAACCTTGATAATGTGAAATTTAGATGGGATAAAATTTGGCGGCATAAATTTAACCGCCGATTAAAACATAAAGCACCGCCTAGCAGTACTGCTTGTATCCTTTTTTACAGAGCTGTTTTTTGCCCTCTTGTTTTAGGATTTCGTTTTTGCTCTCGCCGTTATAGGTCGAGTTTTGGTCGCTGCCGCCAACCTTTTCGCCGTTTACGTAGATATTGGCCGCGTACAGCCCCGCCAAAAATACCAAGAAAATCAAAATTTGCTTCATATATCGCTTTCAATTAAATTTAATCTCCAAAGCGCAAGCAAATCGCAGTCCAAATTTGAGGGTCGGGCGCGGAAAATTCGGCTTGTTCTTTGCGCAAAATTTAAAAACGGCGCAAGCGTTTCAAATTTGACGCCGCCCGAGTAAAACGAGAGATTTTCGTCAAATTTTAAAATCCTAAAAATAAACAGCTTAAATTTAACGCTTGCAAAATTTGAGTAACTCTGTAAATTTAGAGTAAAGCGGTGCGACTAAATTTAAGCTTTGAGCGTCAAATTTTACGAAATCAGCGCGTAAAAACTTAAATTTGCTGCCGTTTTCGCTCGTAAAATTTGGGCAAAATCTAAGTCCGTATAATTTTTTTAAAAAACAGGTTTGATTTGCCCGCTCAAATTTGACGCAAACCGCCGAATTTGAGCAAAGTAAAATTTAAAGCAAGTCGATAGATTTTAGTCGAGATAGTGGAAACGTAGCGTCCACGCCCGCTCTGTCAACTATAAATTTAAAGTAGCAGGTGCAGTTTAATTTTATGCACGCTGCAAAATATCACAAAAATAAAAATTTTTCATATCAGTGCAAAAAAGCGTAAATTTTATGTTACCATACCCATTAACGACTTTATACTATTATGCAGCACCGGCATCCAATGCAAATAACTAAATTTTACGTGAATCAATATTATACCCTTGTCGCGCCAACTCTCTAATCAAACTTGTAGTAACCTCTTCAACCTTATCTTTAAAAGGTATATATATTAAACCATGAATATCGGATGGTTTTTCAAAATTCTCTGTATTTTTTAACAAAATTACAACTTTTTCTCTTCCTAATTTTGCCAAAAACATTCCAAGCTCTAGTACAACATTTTGCCTCACTCTCGATTTATAAGCATCCTCCGATTTACTTTTTCCATCATCGTCTGGAGTTGCAAGTACAATAGCATATCCAACATCTTTAGAATATTCTTCTAACTTTTCTATAATTGTTTTACCACTAGATGCTTTTTGATCTAGAATTATAGGCTCCAAGTCCCAACGCCTTAAAAGAGCCTCTAGCTCTATTTTTGCGTACTCATTATGCCCATAAACAACAAAAACTTTTTTGAAATTTTTGTTGTCTGTATTTTGTAAAAATTTTTCCATTATATCCTTATTCTTTCCTTGAACAACATGCTTTCCAGTATCATAGCAATTTATTATACTCCCATTGCTTAGTTCTAGTTTTTCCCATATTGTATATTTGACTCCTTTTCGATTCTTATCTCTTTCGAGCCATTAATTTTCTCGCAAATTTCATTATATTTCATAGTATATCCTTTATGTTATCAGTGTAAAAAGTGTCGCACGCCCGTAAAATACATCGCCATGCCGTGCTCGTTTGCCGCCTGCACGACCTCGTCGTCGCGGATGCTACCGCCCGGCTGTATCACGGCCTTTACGCCAGCTTCGCTTGCGATATCGATGCTATCGCGGAATGGAAAAAACGCCTCGCTAGCAAGCGCGCAACCGCGTAAATCAAGCCCCATATCGCGCGCCTTAGCCACGGCCGCACGCGCGGCATCCACGCGACTCGTCATACCCATGCCGATGGCGACCACGGCGCTGTTTTTCACGTAAACAACGCAGTTGCTTTTCGTGAGCGCCGCGACTTTCCACGCGATCTCGAGGTCTTTTAGCTCAGCCTCGCTGGCTGCGCGCGCGGTTTGTAGTTTCATATTTTCTAGCTCGCCAGGCTTCACCTCGTCGCTTTGCTGATAGACAAAGCCGCCGTCAACGTGCTTGAAGTCGTATTTGTCGTTTGCGCGCTGTAAAAATTTATTGCCTTGAGTAAAAATTTTGATACGCTTTTTGGCTTCAAATACCGCAAGCGCGTCCTCGTCAACGTTTGCGGCGATGATGACCTCGACGTAGATTTCGTTGATTTTCTCGGCCAAGGCGCGGTCTAGCGTGCCGTTTATCGCCACGACTCCGCCGTATGCGCTGACGGGATCGCATTTTAGCGCTTCGACGTAGCTTTCTAGCAGATTTGATTTTACGGCAAAACCGCAAGCGTTAGCGTGCTTGACGATGGCGACCGCAGGCGCGGCATCAAAGCTGCTTGCTAGTGCTAAAGCCGCGTTTATATCGGTGATGTTGTTGAAGCTAGCTTCGCCTTTTAGCGCAGTGAAGTTGTTGCTGAAAAAATAATCAAACTCGTATAGCGCGCCCTTTTGGTGCGGGTTTTCGCCATATCTCGCATCAAACACCTTGCTGCCTGCGATAAATTTCATCTCGCCAAAGCCGTCGTTAAAGCGCTCGTTCATATAGTTTGCGATCATCGAGTCGTAGGCCGCGGTGTGTTCGTAGGCTTTTATCATCAAATTTCGCCTAAAAACGGCCTTTTCGCTCTCGTCCGCGCCCCCTATAACACGCAAAACTTCGTCGTAATCAAGCGGACTCGTGACGATATAAACGCTAGCGAAATTTTTAGCCGCCGAGCGCACCATCGCAGGGCCGCCGATGTCGATGTTTTCGATGATCTCGTCAAAATCATCGGTGCGGATGGTGGTTTGTTTAAACGGATATAAATTTACGCAGACTAGATCGATGCCGCCGATGCCGTACTGTGCGGCTTGGCTCACATGGTTTGCGTCGTTTCGCTTGTGCA
>CALIWP010000081.1 GCA_938046705.1 uncultured Campylobacter sp.
CAAAGATTACTGCCCGCTGATATGCTCTACACCTATGAGATATTCGGCGATAAAAAGATGGATAAAGACACTCTTACGAAAATGCTTTTAAAGGCCGAAGCGCGTAAAAATGGATTTGTGGGCTCGGAGTTGTTTTGGCTACTACGAGATATGTATTTGCCAGCCGGGGGTTTTAAAGAAGATTTTTTTAAGAATTTATTTGGCGACGATACGTCAAATTTAAGCCAAACTCAAAAAAAATGACAAAATTTAGAGCGTTAAACGCTCTAAATTCTACTAAACCCTCCACATTAGCTTTGCTAGGATTATCATTATGACGCACAAAACAAGAGCGATGATATGCGAGTATTTGCCGAAGGGATCGGGCTTTTTAAGCTTATAGACGTAAAAGAGCGATATCGCCGTGATTAGGCACATTAGCCCCAGCACGCCGATCTTGGTCGCGAGTAAAATTTGAAACGGGCTATCTAGCCATCCGTTCTCGCCGCCAAAATAATCCTTTGCCATATAAACGCCGCTGATAATTAACATCAAAAACGCCGTGCCAAATACCTTCGCGCTGCCTTTGGTGTAGGCTTTTTTGACGCGAGCGAGCGTATCCTCGTCTACGTGCTTTTTGGCAAACGGAAATATACAAACGTCGAAAAATACGTAACCGACGAAGGCGACGGCGCTCAAAATATGAACGATCAGGAAAAATAGATACATTTAGGACCTTTTTTGTTTGATTATATTTAAATCGGTAGTCCAAACTGATGATTTTGATTAAGGATTGCGCGGAAGAGAGTCAAATTTAATCTACAGACGAAGCGGCAAATTTGCAAAATAAGCGAACAAAAAACTACACGGAGTCAAATTTGGATTTGGTAAATTTGAGATAATGAATTGAGAGATTTATAAAAACCGCCCGTTAAATTTAACGGGCGGGGCAAATTTAAGGTCGCGTAAAAACGCTAAAACCTTAAATTTTCGTTTGAGGCCCTTGCCAAAACAAGGGCTAAATTTTACTCGACTTCGGCGTCGATGACGTCGTCGTCTTTTTTCTTGCCGCCGTTTGCTTGCTCGCCCGCGGCGCCGTCTTTTTTATACATCGCTTCGGCTAGCTTGTGGCTGGCTTCGCTTAGAGTTTTGACCTTCGCGTCGATCTGCTCTTTGCTCGCGTTTTCGTCTTTTAGCGTCTCTTTTAGCTCGTCAAGCGCCTTTTGAATGCGCTCTCTATCCTCGGCAGGGATTTTCTCGCCTAGCTCATCAAGGCTCTTTTGCGTCTGGTGAGCGAGCGCGTCGGCTTGGTTGCGCGCCTCGACCGCGTCTTTGCGCTTTTTGTCGTCCTCTTTATGTAGCTCGGCGTCTTTGACCATGTTGTTGATCTCGTCTTCGCTTAGGCCGCTTGAGCCTGAGATCGTGATGTTTTGGGCTTTGCCGGTAGCCTTATCTTTAGCAGAGACCGTTAGGATACCGTTGGCATCGATATCAAACTCTACTTCGATCTGCGGCACTCCGCGAGGAGCAGCAGGGATGCCCTCTAGGTTAAACTGACCCAAAGACTTGTTGTCGCGGGCAAATTCGCGCTCGCCTTGAAGCACGTGGATCGTGACCGCGCTTTGGTTGTCCTCGGCGGTTGAAAATACCTGATTTTTCTTAACCGGGATAGTCGTGCCTTTTTCGATGATTTTCGTCATCACGCCGCCTAGAGTCTCGATGCCTAGACTTAGCGGAGTGACGTCAAGTAGCAACACGTCCTTTACGTCGCCTTTGATAACCGCGCCTTGGATCGCCGCGCCGATAGCTACAACCTCGTCCGGATTTACGCTTTTATTTAGCTCTTTGCCAAACGCCTTTTTGACCTCTTCTTGAACTAAAGGCACGCGCGTCGAGCCGCCCACCATGACGATTTCTTTTATATCTTTTTTGTCAAGTCCGGCGTCTTTTACGACCTCGTTTATCTTAGTGATCGTTTGAGCGACCAGATCCTCGATCATACCTTCAAATTTAGCCCTAGTTAGCGTCTTTGTGAGGTGTTTAGGACCCGTAGCATCAGCAGTGATGAACGGTAAATTTATTGTCGTTTCTTGAGCCGAGCTTAGCTCTTTTTTAGCTGTTTCGGCCGCCTCTTTTAGGCGTTGCATAGCCATCACGTCGGTTTTTAGATCGATACCCGAGTCGCTTTTAAATTCGCTCGTTAGCCAGTCGATTAGGCGGTTATCGAAATCATCGCCGCCTAGAAACGCGTTACCGCCGGTAGCTAAAACCTCGACCACGTTATCGCCGGTTTCTAATACGGTAACGTCAAACGTACCGCCGCCTAGATCGTAAACCATGATCTTTTCGGACTCTTTTTTATCTAGACCGTAAGCAAGAGCCGCCGCAGTTGGCTCGTTTATGATGCGAAGCACGTTTAGTCCAGCGATAGTTCCCGCCTCTTTAGTTGCTTTTCTTTGGCTGTCATTAAAGTAAGCAGGCACCGTGATGACGGCGTCTACGACCGTTTCGCCCAGATAGCTTTCCGCATCCTCTTTTAACTTTATGAGCACTTTGGCCGAGATTTCTTGCGGAGTGTAGACTTTGCCCGCGATCTCGATAGCGCACGCGCCGTTTCTATCTACGACGTGGTACGGCAACCTAGCTTTAGCTTCCTGAGCGTTTTTCTCGTTGCTCATTAGACCCATTATTCTTTTGATAGAGTATATGGTTTTTTCAGGATTTGTGACGGCTTGGCGTTTTGCGCTGTCGCCTACTAAAATTTCACCCTTATCGGTAAACGCCACGACCGAAGGAGTCGTATTTTTACCCTCTTTGTTCGGGATTACCTTGCTTTCGCCTCTCTCATACACGCTTACGCATGAATTCGTCGTTCCTAGGTCTATACCTATTACTTTTGCCATTGTTTTTCCTTTTTATTAAATTTTTCTTTCAAATTTTACTTCGCTATCGACACCATCGCAGGGCGCAAAACTCTGCCGTTGATGAGGTAGCCTTTTTGTATCACTTGCACGATCTTGCCTTTTTCCACGTCTTCGCTTTCTACTTGCAGCATAGCATTGTGGAAATTCGGATCAAAGTCCTCGTTCGCTTCGATCGCCGTGATGCCGTTTTTCTCGAAACATTTTTTAAACTGATCTATCGTTATATAAATTCCCTCTTTGATTTTCGCTGCATATTCATCGCCTTCGGTTTCAAAATTTACCGCCATCTCAAGCGCGTCTATCACCGGAAGCAGATCTCGCGCAAATTTCTCGTTTGCATATGTCGCAATGTCCGCTTTTTCCTTTTCAAAACGCTTTTTGATGTTTTCAAAGTCCGCGTTGGCTCTATAATATTTATCCGTTAGCTCCTCAAGCTGCTTTTGAAGCTCGACGTATTTCGCGTCAAGGCCCTCAAAGCTGATACTCTCGTCGAAATTTGACGGGATTTGCTGCTCAAGTTCTACGTTTTCATTCTCGTTCATGCCGCCTCCTTTAGGTTGTTTAAAAATCTTTCGTAATCATTATAAATACTGCCCGCGCAAAGCATTTTAGCCTCTTTGCCCTCGTAATTTATACCAAGCTTCATGCCTAGGTAATTTTCGCCGAAAAAGACTAAATTTGAGTCAAAAACCATCTCAAAACTAGGGCTTAGCGCGCTTTTAAAGCTCTCGCCGAAAATTTCAAGCGCTATCTTTTCGTTTTCTAAAAAGCGAATTTTAGTGCGTTTTAGTTCAGCTATCTTATTTCTTAGCTCATTTAGGCCCACCTGCATACAGGTAAGCTCGAGTCTGTCGAGCTCTATACCGATGAGATTGCTCAAAAATTTTTCGACTTTCGAGTTAAATTTGAGCGCGATCTCGTCCTCGCTAAAGCTCAAAATCAAAAATCTATTGTTTAAATTTAAAACCTCGTTTAGCGTTTGGGTTTTGCTTTCAAAAACCATCGCGTAAATTTCAAATTTATCGCTTAGCAACTTTAGTAGGTTAGGATTTGCGATATTTAGCGTCTCACCAAAATTTAACCTAGCTCGCCAATAATCCCTCATCGTCGCAGCCGTCGGTATCCTGCCACCGCTAACGTGAAACTGCGTAATCGCGCCCTCGTCGGAGAGCTTTTTAAAATAAACCCTAATCGTAGAGGCCGGGATCGACATCCCCATGCGCGAACCAAGCTCGCTAGAGCCGATCGGAGCGTTGTCGCTAAGATAAGCTTGAATGATAGAATCAAGTATCAGATCTCGCTTGCTCACCTTTATCATATTAGCACTCTCTCCTTTAAATTGCTAGGCGCATTATACAACATTGAGCGGATAATTGTCAAGGGGTAGAGTTAAAAAAATTTATTTAGATAACTTTAGCGTAATTAGCTCAAGGTTGTAAAAGTAAAATTTGGGTGTAATGAACGGAATGTGGGAAAATTTGAATAAAATTAATGTAAGAGTAGGTTAAATTTGGTTTTATTGTTAGAAATTTTATGAATCTAAAATTTGAATTGTTAAAATTTGAAGTAAGTAAAAGTAAAATTTAAGAGAAAAAGCCCCGAGTTTGGGGCTTGGGATTATTTATCTCTGAGATTTAGCTCAGCGATAACTTTTGTGTAAGCTGCGTAATCTTTAGCTTTTAGATATTTCATCAAGCGTTTTCTGCGGCCGACTATTTTAAGTAGTCCAAGGCGAGACGAGTGATCTTTTTTGTAGATTTTTAGGTGCTCGGTTAGCTCCTCGACTCTTGCGGTTAGCAACGCGATCTGAACTTCCGGAGAACCTGTATCTTTTTCTTTTCTAGCGAATTTCGCAACAATTTCTGCTTTTTTAGCCGAATCCAAAGCCATAATGACCTCCTGATTGGTGAGATTAAAAAAGGCGATTATATCATAAAAATCAAAAAATGCGGCGCATGCTTTAAAAAATATTGATTTAATCAAATTTGCAGATAAAATTTAATAAAATATCAGCAAAAAATTTAAGGGGAATTTATGCTTTTGACAAAAGCAAGCGAATACGCGCTGCTTTCACTGATTTACATAGCGCAAAAAGACGCTCCCTCGGACGTCGATACGATGTCGGGCGAGCTTAAGATATCAAAAAGCTTTTTGGCTAAAATTTTGCAAAATTTGGCTAGAGAGGGAATTTTGGTTTCGTTTAAGGGCGCAAATGGCGGATTTATGCTCGCGCAAAAGCCTGAAGAAATCAGCATAAAAAGAATAATCGAAAGTGCTGAAAAGCGTAAAATGGCGGTATTTGAGTGCTCGATCTCGGCTGATAGCTGTGCCTCTAGCAAGGGCGGAATATGCCAAATTTGGCCGATGTTTAGCGCGCTTCAGTCTAAAATCGACGATTTTTTAGATACAATTACGTTAGCAAATATAATCAAGAAGTAAATTTTGGCAAAACAAAAGCGCAATATCCTAACACTGGTCGCACCGTTTTTAGAGCCCATCGTAAGGTTTAAGGGGCTCACGATCGTCGGCGTCATAATCGCCATCCTAGCGATCATCATCGTGCCGCTTCCTAGCGCGGTTTTGGACTTTTTTCTTGCGCTTTCCATCTCTATTTCGGTACTCATCATCCTGATCGCCGTTTACGTGCCAAAGCCTACCGACCTTAGCACCTTTCCGACGCTCATTCTTATCATCACGCTTTTTAGACTCTCGCTAAACATCGCCACTACGCGCATGATTTTAAGCGAAGGACACAATGGCCCCGATGCCGTGAGCGAGATAATCTCAAGCTTCGGGCAGTTCGTCGTAGGCGGCAACTACGTCATCGGCGTGATCGTTTTTACGATCCTAGTGCTTATAAATTTCATGGTCGTCACCAAAGGCTCGACGCGCGTGAGCGAGGTGCAGGCGAGATTTACGCTCGATGCGATGCCTGGTAAGCAAATGGCGATAGACGCCGACTTAAACGCGGGTCTGATCGATGAAAAGACAGCTAGAGAGCGCCGCGAAGCCATCATCGGCGAGGCGAATTTCTACGGTGCGATGGACGGTTCGTCTAAATTTATCAAAGGCGACGCGGTCGCTGGCATCATCATCACGATCATAAATATCGTCGGCGGCTTTCTCATCGGCTCGTTTCAGTACGGCCTAGATATGGCTACCTCGGCGCAAAACTACACGATCCTAACGATCGGCGACGGTCTAGTGAGCCAGATACCTGGCCTCATCACTTCGACGGCCACGGCGATCATCATCACGCGCGCTAGCAAGGACGATGAAAATTTCGCCGAGGGCTCGCTAACACAGCTACTAGGCGAATACAAAACACTTTTAATAGTCGGCTTTATACTATTTGTTTTTGCTCTAGTCCCGGGACTGCCGACATTATCTCTGGGCTTTATCTCGCTTCTGTTTTTAAGTATGGGCTATATAATGAAAGAGGTAAAAGAGGGCAAGATAAATTTGACCTCCAAAGCTCAAAGCGCAAGCTTGGCGCAAGGCGAGGAGGAAGGACCGGCGGCGCCTAAACCGCCTAAAAAAAGCGAAGAAGAGATCGCCCGCGAAGAGGAAGCTAAGATAAACGATATCTTAAAGCTTGAAATTTTAGAACTCGATCTAGGATACGGCCTGCTAAAGATCGCCGAGACCGATCTCATCGAGCGCATACGAGCGATGCGACGAAATATTGCGGCACAGCTCGGCTTCTTGATGCCAAAGATCCGTATCCGCGATAACCTCCAGCTACCGCCAAACGAATACCGCTTCAAGCTAAAAGGCGTCGTGATCGGACAGGGGGAAATTTACGCGGATAAATTTCTCGCGATGGATAGCGGGCTAGTTAGCGACAACATAGAAGGCATCCCGACTAAAGAGCCTGCGTTTGGCCTCGATGCGCTATGGATCGATGCGAGCGTAAAAGAGGACGCGATACTAAGCGGCTACACGATCGTAGATCCCGCGAGCGTCATCTCCACGCACATGAGCGAGCTGATAAAGCAAAACGCCGCCGAGCTCCTAACTCGCCAAGAGACGCAAAATTTGCTCGACAAGCTAAAATCAGAATACCCCGTCATCGTCGAGGATACGCTGCGCATCGCGCCTATCGGAGTGATTCAAAAGGTGCTAAAAGCGCTACTA
>CALIWP010000082.1 GCA_938046705.1 uncultured Campylobacter sp.
TGATTATTTTAAATTTGATGCGGCGAAATTTAGATTTTTGCGAGCAAATTTACGTGCGGCAGATCAAATTTGCGCTCAAATTTAATCCGTCGTTAAATTTGAGTCGTTCAGCAAAATTTGAAAGAGAGAAAATTTGAGGTTTTAAAGAGGATAAACCCCGAAAGGTCGGGGTTTATCGCGGAGATTAGAGGGTTAGCTGTAGGTTTGTACCAGCATCGGCAAGCGTAGCATTGGCTAGGTCTACTATACCGGTTAGTTTTACTACATAGTCGCTGGCGGATAGACCAGCGGTAGCGTCTGATCTTACTAGATAGGTGTCTGTCGCATTGCTATCTGGATCGGTGTAGGTAAAGTAAGCTAGTTTGTTGCTTGCAGCCGTTGCGACGTCTAGGGCTCTAGATAGGTTGTTTGCAAAGTCTAGCGATTTTGTTGAATCGTATCTTGTGATATTTTGATCAATGGTTCCCGTTAAATTTGCGCCTATTTTGAGTTTGTCGCCTTTAGAAAAATCCGTGATAGTAGCCGTTTTTGACGCAGGGAATGCTGCGTCGTTGCCTACGGTTCCTAATACAAACGTATCGTCTCCCGCTCCGCCCGTTACGGTTACGCTTGATTTGCTACCGAAGGTTATCTCGTCGTCGCCCGCTCCGCCTTTGATTACCGATTTTTCATCAAGGTGACCGCTAGCGTCAAATGTAAATTTTCCTTTAAGAGTGCTTGCATCTACGGTTTTTAGTTTCTTTAAGTTTGCGTTTAGGGCTAGCTCTGTATTTGCGTCGCCTTTTATTACTACGTTTGTTAGCGTACCTTTAGCGTCAGCGGTAGCTTTTAGATTTACGGTATTTTTAGCTGTAGCTGTTTTATCGTCGTCTAAATTTGACGCTATATCGATGTTTTCTATATCGTCTATTACGAAGTTGCCCGTATTTGCCAGACCAGCAGCCGTGCCTTTTGGATTAAATACTAAATTTAGCTTGTCTGAGGTGCCGTTGGCGGCATCTTTTACTTCAACCGTAAGATCGCTTCCTAAAAGATTTTTCTCTATCGTTATAGTTGAGTTGTTTAGGGTGTTTTTGAGCGCATAGACGCCTGAGCCTTGAGCTAGGGTGATATTATTAAAGCCTTCCCATTTTGACATATCTATATCATTTCCAATAGTATTGTTGATCCTTATGCCTTCGAAATTTTTAAGCGTCACCTTATTCGCTCCGGCGGCTGCGATTGTTGAAGCTATAGATATTAGGTCCGTTCCAGCTCCGCCGTTGATCGTTTGTTCGGCATTTGTATTATCTATGTCTACTACGTCGTTTCCTGAGCCTAAAAGCACTTGCGAGCCGGCGATGTTTTTGACCTTTAGTTCGGCGAAATTTCCGGTAAAGGATGCTGCGTTTACGTCTTTTAGCGCAGTTTCTAGTTGTAGGTTGATTTTTAGATCTTTTGCGTTTCCGTCAAAGGTTACTTTCTCTAGCTTGTTGTGATTAGGAGAGGCAGAAACAAACTCGATAGTAGACTCTTTTTCGCCGTTAGCGTGGATGGTTAGCTGAGTGGCATTGTTTGCTTGTAGTTTAGCTGTGCCTTTTTCCGTGTAGTTTGTGGTTAGATCTACTTTTTCTTCGTCGGTTGCGATTTGGGCACCGTTAAAGTCGACGTCTTTTACGTTAATTTTAACTAGTTTAGCCGCGGTGAGCGCTGCCGCTAGTTTTAGGTTTGCTAGGCTTAGATCTTCGACCTTGTCTAGTCCGTTTGCGCCTACGGTTAGGACTTTTGTGTTTGTGCCTAGATTTATGCTAGCTTTTGTAGCCTCTTTTGCGGATATAGCGCTATCATCTCCGCCTTTTACGGATATCTCTTTTGCTTTATCAGCCGTTAGAGTGGCGATTTTATTCGTATCTATCGTTACTTTTTCTTTGGTATCTGTTTCTAGCTTTATATCCCCAGGGGATGTAATGCTTAGATTATCAAGACCTTTGTTTAGTTTACTCAAGGCCGGTGCTGTTGGAGCCTTTATTGTTACCTCTGATCTTATCTCTAAATTTTCTATGTTGGTTACGCCTCTCATCGCGTTATCTAGGTCGCCTAGATCAAGCTCCGACTGTGCGCCGTTTTTTAGTACGGTTACTTTTAGCGTATCTTTACCGCCTAAGCCGTCTAGAGTGTCTAGAGAGGACAAAGTAGAAGTCTTATCGCCGTTACCAGAATAGTAAACAGCGCTAAAAGTATCGTCGCCTTCGGTACCCTTAAGCGTATCGACTCCGGTAGTGAAAATTTTACTTCCCGGTTTTGCAGCGTCTGCTAGCTGGTCTATTTTAGCTTTTTGCTCCTCTAGGTTGGTGCTGTTTGTGGTCTCGATAATCTGCTGGAACGGAGCATAGTTAAAGTTACCCGATCCGTCGCTTTCTATGTCGGTTATCTTTTCAGCCATATATGCCGCGATAGCGGTTTTGTTTGCAAATACCGCCGCTGCCGTAGGGTCTGCCGCGATAGCCTCAGGCGATCTTGCTACTTGGAAAAGAGTAACTAGAGTCTCGCCTCTTGTGTGTCCTAGCTCTAGGTGGCGTACCCAAGCGTTGATGCCGTCTGGATCTTGAGAGTAGTCTTTGCCTAGGATATTTTTATAGATATTTTCTACATATCCTCTGTTTGTATCTATTCTGCCGTTAAAATATGCTGCTATAGCTGGGCTTTGTAGCATAGCGTCTGCCGTTTGCGCTTGATCTCTAAAAACGCCTGCCGAAACCCATGCGTTTAAACCCGCACCTTCGGGTGCTCTGTTAAATAATGCCACATATAGTTGGGCGACTTGTGCTTTTGTTACTGCCATAAAAGGCCTCCTTTGGGTAAATTGGGATTTTGTTTAATTCCATGGCGATTATAGCATTAAATTCCTGATTGTCGATAAATCGTAGATAAAAAAAATGAAAATCTGGGCGGCAGAACCGCACTGTATCGGCCTGCCGCTGTGAAGGATAAAAATGAATTTAGGCGAAACTATAAGACGATATTGTGATCGCTATCTACTCTCGCGCCGCTTAGATCTACCGTGCCGGCTAGTTTGGTCACGTAGTCGTCCTGTCCTACGCCTTGCACGCCGTCGGACGTAACGATGTAGGTGTTTGACTGATAGGTGAAATACGCGCTCTTTGACGCGTGCTGAGCGGCCGCCTTTTCGGCTTCGCGTAAGTTGTTGGCGAAGTCTAGCGATGCGTCTGAGTTGTACTTGGCGATAGAATTTGACTCCGCGGCGGCGCCTCCCGTGTATAGTTTGTCGCCTTTGCTAAAGTCCGTGATAGAGCTTAGTTTATCTGTGCCAAAAGGTGAATTCGCCTCCGCTCCTAGCTTGCCGACCTTAAAGACGTCGTTGCCCGCTCCGCCCGTTATTTTAAGACCCGCCACCGAGCCGAAGCTTAGCGTATCGTCGCCGCTACCGCCTTTTACGACGCCGCCTCTTTCGACGTGATTTCCCGCGTCAAACGTAAATTTGCCCGTTAGCGAGCTTGCGTCAACGCCTTTTATTTTTACGATATTTGCGCCTAGTTTTAGCTCGGTATTGCCGTCGCCGCTCACGTAGACGCCCGATAGCGCGCATTTAGTCGCGTCGCTAGCGTTTAGGTTTATTATGTTTTTGGCTGCGGCGGTTTTTGCCGTATCGGCGCTTGAGACTATGCGGACGTTTTCTATGCCGTCTATGACGAAATTTCCGGTGTTGTCCAGTCCTGCCGTATTTGCTTTAGGGTTTATCTTTAAGATTAGCGTATCGTCTGCGCCACTCGCCGCGCCTTTGATATTTACGGCTATATCGTTTGTGATCGCGACGTTTTCGACGACTATCGTAGAGTTATTCGCTAGATTATCTATCTTTGCTCCCGCTCCCGCTCCGCCGGCTAGCGTTACGGAGCTCAAATTTGCCCATTTAGTCATATCTACGGCTCCGCTTAGGGCGTCGGTTATCTTTAAATTTTCAAAATTTAAAAGAGAAAGCTTATTTGTCGTCGCGGTAGCTACGGCAGAGGTTACGACCACGGTGTCTTCGCCCGCGCCGCCGTCGATACTATGGACATTTGCCGCGCTATCTATCTCTACGAAATCGTCCCCGCCGCCTAGTTTTGCGGTAGCGTTTTGGACGTTTTTGAGTTTTAGGCTAGAGAAGCCGCCCTCGTAAGCGCTAGAGTCGAAATTCGTAAGATTTGTTTGAGCCGACAAGTCCATAGCAAATTCTCTCATGCCGCCGTCTACCGCGACTTTGGTTAGCGACGCGATATTGCCCAGGTCTAGCTGGCCTTTTTTACCCGCTTTAGCGTGTAAATTTAGTATTTTTACTTTATCGGCCGCGCTTGAAGACAGTTTAGCTAGGCCTTCGTCCGCGTAAGACATCGTAAAATCCACGTCCCGTTCGTCGGTTCGGATGGAGTTGGCGCCAAAATCAACGTCCGTCACGCTGATCTTTTTGGCGCCGTATGCGATGAGTACGTTATTTCCGGACGTATCGTTTATCTTTAAATTTGCAAGCGTTAAATCGGTGGCTTGGGTCGTGAAGTTTTTAAGAGCGTTGGTTTTGTTTTTCAGATCGATATTTACGGTCTTTGCGCTCGTTGCGACTTCGGTTTCGCCGTTGGCTTTCAAATTTAACGTCTGTGCGGCGGTTGCGGCGATATTTGCCTTGCCTTCGCTGTTTACGTTTACGGTTTTAGCGTCTTGCGCGATCAAGGTCACGTCCGATTTTGCCGAAATGTCAATGTCTTGGGCATTTTTTGCGTTTAGCGAAACTTTGCCGGTGGTGTTTACGGAGACTTTGTTCGTCGCGTCGGTCTCGGATATGCTCACGTCGCCTATGGTAGAGATGTTTAAATTTTCCAGCCCGAAGTTAAATTTGACTCCGGCGGCGTCAAATTGGGTTTCAGAGATCAAATTTAGATTTTCGACGTTGCTTACGCCTTTAAAGATATTTTGAAGCTCGGTCGTAGTCAAATTTTGCGGAGCGTCGTTTTTAAACACGGTCAAATTTAGCGTATCTTTGCCGGCGCCGCCGTCGATTTTATCAAGCGGCGACAAAGTAGACTTTTGCGTGCCGTTGCCTGCGTAGTAAACGCCGTTAAATACGTCGTTGCCCGCGGTGCCCGTTATGTTGTCTAGACCGTCGGTTAGGCTCTTTTCGACGCCTTTGCTGGCTAGCTCGTCTATTTTGGCTTTTTGCGCTTCTAAATTTGACTCGTTCGTCGTCCTGATAATCTCCTGAAACGGCGCATAGTCGAAATTTCCGCTGCCGTCTTTGCCGATATCGCCTATTTTTTCCGCCATATAGGCCGCGACTGCGGATTTATTTTCGAAAATTTTAGCAGCCCTAGGATCGGCTGCCTTTGCCTCCGCCGATGCCGCCACCTCGAAAAGCTTCGTTAGCGTCTCGCCTCTGGTATGGCCGGCTTGTAGATGCCTTACCCACGCATCTATGCCTGCCGGATCTTGCGAGTAGTCCTTGCCGAGGATGTTTTTATAGATATTTTCGATATAGCCTTTATCGCTATCTATACTGCCGTTAAAATACGACTGTACGGCCGGCGCTTTGAGCATATTGTCGGCTATTTGCGCTTGGGTTTTAGCGGCTCCGGCGCTTACCCACGCGTTTAATCCGGCTCCTTCCGGCGCTCTGTTAAACAATGCCACATAAAGCTGGGCGACTTGTGCTTGCGTTACTGCCATATTGGCTCCTTAGAAGTGAATTTTAGTACTACGTACTAATAGTAGCAAACGACAAACATCGTATATTACGATATCTAGGCTAAAGAATCATAATATACAATAAGCGTTTACTGCGGAATTATAAGCAATAACTATTCCATAGAATTTGTAGCTTAAAAAATAAAATTAGTTACTCTGGCACTTTTTAATATTTATTTAAGCATAAAAGGATTACAATCACATTCTTGATGTTTTAGTTACTGGTTAAGGTAAATTTTGGGTAGAGCGGTTAGAGAAATAAAATCAGAAATGGTTTTGATAAAACAAAAGGGCAACTTTTTTGCCGATCAAAGCGAAAAAGACCTTTATGTTGAAATTTTAAGTTCACTAACCCAAAAATACGATATGGAAATTTTAGGCTACATTCTGGAGTCTAATTCCATATCGCTATTTTTAAAGTCCTTAAATATACCCAAGATCATGCAAGAGCTAAATAGCGCCTTTATAAGAAATAGGAATAAAGCGCGGGGTTATATCCAAGAAAGCGACATCAAAAGATACGAAATCCGAGACGTTTTTATAAACGAATTTGAGGATGTTTTGGCATTTTTGCAGCAAAACGGCGGATATACCTTCAGAAGCATCGACAAAAACTTAAGTTTAGCAAAAAAAATAGAGATTCAAAATTTTAAAAAAAGGACTGAAATGAAAATAGTTGCTTTAAATTCAGAAGTACATAACGGAGTGTCTTATCATCAAGATGCGTTACCAAATTTCCCGTTTGCGGAGATAGTGGCGAGCGAGGCGTTTTTCTGCGAGAAAGATTTACCTATAGTTTTCACGAACGACGTAGTGCCTAAACTGCTAGTACTACTAGGTAGAAATGAAAATTTAATAATAGATAAAAACTACAAAGGCTACGTGCCTGCGATCTTGCAAAACTATCCTTTTACTCTTGCTAAAGTCGAGGATAAAAATATCCTTTGTATAGACGAGGATGCGCCTCAGCTAAAAGGTAAAGGCGAAAAATTATTCAAGAAAAACGAAGAGCCGAGCGAATTTTTGCAAAACACCATAAACGCTATGCAAAACTACAATGCCCAGCTAGAAGCTACGCAAAAAGCGTTAGAAGAGATCAAAAAGGCCGGTATTTTGATAAACAAAGAGCTAACCGTCTCTGATAACGATAAAAAAATCACTTTAATCAAAGGCTTTTCTGTCGTGAGCAGAAAAAAACTAAACGAGCTTGACGACGCTACTTTGGCTGATTTTGTTAGAAAGGGCTATGTTAGCCTAATAGATGCGCACATTAGAAGCTTAACGAATTTGGAAAATTTAGCAGGTAGAATTTTAGACAACGAAAGCAAAAAGCAAAATGAAAGTAAATGAACTAAAGGAGAGTATTAAAAAATCCAAACACGCTATGATATATGCTGGAATTTTCAGCATGTTCATAAACGTTTTGATGCTCACTTCTCCTCTATATATGTTACAACTTTACGGTAGGGTCGTAACATCAAGAAGCCTTGATACGTTATTTTTCCTTACGCTGATAGTTATATTTTTATATCTATGTATGATGTTTTTCGAAATTTTACGTTCGAGGATTTTAGTAGTTTTTTCAAACCAGATAGACTTACGGCTGTCCGAAAGGGTGTATGACGCAATCTTTAAGCTCTCGGCTAGACAGCCCGGCAGAGTATCTTCTCAGCCGATGAGAGATCTAAATACCATAAAACAATATCTCAGTACTAACGGCGTATTTGCGTTTCTTGACGCGCCGTGGCTACCTTTTTATATATTGATACTGTTTTTCTTTCACCCGTATTTTGGATATTTTAGTATCGCGGCCGCGATCATTTTGTTTATTTTGGCTCTTTTAAACGAAGGTGCGACTAAAGACGGACTAAAAAGGTCAAATGACGCTTTTGGCGCCGAAACCCGCTTTGTCGATCTAAATTTGAGAAATTCCGAAGTCATCCAAGCTATGGGCATGAACGGAAATTTAAAGAAAATTTGGCACAAAAAGCATAATGAATTTCTAGAAGCTCACTCCGAGTCTAGCGTAAAAGCCGGGATGTATGCAAATATCAGTAAGGTATTTCGCGTCGTTTCACAGTCGCTAATGCTTGGTCTTGGCGCGTATTTAGTCGTTTTGCAGGAAGTAAATCCTGGAATGATGATCGCAGGTTCCATCATCATGGGTCGCGCGCTAGCCCCGCTTGATATCTTGATCTCAAGCTGGAAAAGCTATAAAAATACGAAAGAAAGCTATGCTAGACTTTCGCAGTTTTTAGAGGATTTCCCGGCGGATAACGAAAAGCTTAAACTCCCGGATCCAAAAGGCGATATTTTCCTAGAAACCATAAGCCTAGTACCGCCTCATGGTAAGGCGCCTACTTTGATGGGCATAAATTTCGAGCTTAAAAGCGGCGACATGTGTGCCATCATCGGTCCGAGCGCTGCAGGTAAAAGCTCACTGGCTAGAGCGATGCTGGGAGTATGGCCGGTATTTCACGGCGTAGTTCGCGTGGACGGAGCCGACATCACTCAGTACAATAGCGACCACTTGGGGCAGTTTGTGGGGTATTTACCGCAAGACGTCGAGCTTTTTGAAGGCAATATCGCAGAAAACATCGCGAGATTCGGCGAACTGGATAGCGAAGCGATCGTGCGGGCCGCAAAGCTAGCCAACGTGCACGATATGATATTAAATTTACCGGACGGATATGAAACCAAAATAGGCATAGGCGGAGCCAGCTTAAGCGGCGGACAACGCCAAAGAGTCGCTCTTGCCAGAGCGCTTTATAAAGAGCCTAAAATAATCGTACTAGACGAGCCGAACGCTAGCCTAGACGAAGAGGGCGAAAGAGCGCTATTTGCCGCGCTTGCGTCCATGAAGGGCAAGGCGACTATAGTGCTAATAACGCACAAGCTAAATATCTTAAATTTGGTTGATAAAATAGCCGTTTTAAATGCGGGAAGATTGATGTACTTTGGCGCCAGAGATGCGGTATTGGCTGAGCTGGGCAAGGCAAATGCGCAACAACCGCAGGTCGCAGAACAACAAAAAAGGCGTAGCATAAGCCTAGAAGATGCGGAGGGCTAAGATGATACTTAAAAGTGAAAAAGGCACCGTAAATTTTGGGTTGTTCGTTATATTTTTGCTAGTCGGAGTTTTTGGAATTTGGCTCGGCATGGCGCCCCTTAATAGTGCCGCCGTTGCTACTGGTAAAATAGGCGTAGTTAGCAATAAAAAAATCATCCAGCACCTTGAGGGTGGCGTCGTAGATAAAATTTTCGTTAAAGACGGAGATATGGTCAAAGAGGGCGATCCGCTCGTCGAGATAAAAAACGTCGCTTTGCAAAGCGAGATGAGCGTAGTTAGAGCGGAATTTTTAAGAACCAGCGTCATAGTTTCTAGATTGGAAGCCCAAAAAGACGATGCGACGGAAGTCAAATTTAGCGACGAAATAAAGCAAATCGAAGGCTATAAAGAGGCTATAGACGGGCAGTTGAGTATATTTAATGCGCAAAAAAAGCTTTTGGATGAAGAAAAATCCATCCTAAAGCAACGCATAAAACAGCTTGAAAATCAAATCAAAGGTGCAAATGCGATAGTAAGCGCCAAACAAGACCGTATAAAGTCTTTGAACGAAGAGATTAAAGAGTGGGAAAGGCTCTTTAAAGAGCAGTTGGCCGACAAAGTCAGGCTACGCGACTTAAATAGAGAAAAAACGGCGGTCGAGGGCGAAATAGCTGCGGGTAAGGCCGAGATAGCAAGACTAAACGTTCAAGTTACCGAGACGCAAGCTCAGATTATATTAAGAGACAGAACCTTTAAAGAGGATGTATTAAAAAAGCTTGAAGACGCTAAAACTCGTCTTGTGGATCTGCAACAACGCTATAATACCTTAAAAGATCAGTCCGACCGCACTATAGTAAAATCTCCGGTCGAGGGTAGCGTCGTAGAACTAGCCTTCCATACTATCGGAGGCGTAATAAGGCCGGGCGAGAGAATAATGAGTATAGTGCCGGACGAGACCGACTATGTCGTAGAGGCTAGACTAAACGTAGTAGATATCGATACGGTGCATGTGGGACAGCTTGCCGATATTAGATTTAGCGCATTTCAGCACAGGCCGAGCTTCGTCATGGAAGGTAAAGTAACGTACGTATCGGCCGATAGTATTCAGGATAATGCCGGTCACTCGTTTTACGATATCAAAGCCGAGCTTACCGAAGAGGGCATGAAAGAGTTTAAAAGAAACGACTTTTTTATAGTTCCGGGAATGCCGGTCGAAGTAATGATCAAAACCGGCGATAGGACGATGCTTGAGTATGTCTTAAAGCCGTTTATAGATATGTTTAAAAGGGCGTTTAATGAAGACTAAAATTTTACTTTCGGCCTTGTTGGCTTCAAATTTAGCTTTTGCTCAAAGCGTTAGCCTTTCTCAGGCATACGAAATGGCGCTTGAAAACAATAATGAACTCAAAATGACCATGTATAATAGTATAGCCTCTCAAGAGAGGCTATCTCAAGCTACGGCCATGTTTTTGCCGACCATTAACGCCGAAGCTGCATATGTTGGCGAAAAATACGACAGAATGGACAGGCGAAGAGTATCAAAAATAAACGAAAGCTATAAAAAAGTAGGCGTTAGCCTTAGCCAGAGCGTATTTAGGCCGGCAATCTGGTATCAAAGAAATCAAGAAGAGATCAGGGTGCGCGGCAACGAGCTGATGTATGAAAATACCAAACAAGAACTGGCAAAAAGGGTCGTGGAGGCATATTTTAACTATACTTTCGCATCAGAGACGCTAGCTCTTGCTCAGAGCTACGAGGAAGCCAACCGAGCCAAATACAACCAAATGCAGAAGTCTTTGGAATTCGGGCTGGTAAATAAAATGGATATGCTCGAATCTAAAGTTAGATTAGACGAGGCATTGCTGGGCGTAAACAAAGCTAAGCTAAATATCGAAGTAGCAAAGCTAGAGCTAGTAAAGCTAGTCGGGCAAGAGATCGAGGTGAAGGATAGCTTTTCAAACATCGATACCGAATTTTTCAAAAAAGTAAATTTGTCGAATTTTAGCGACGTAGCAAGAAATTTTAAATTTCAAGACAGCGTTTTGGCCGTCGAAATCTCAGAACAAGAATACAAAAAGAGAAAAAGCGAGCATCTCCCTACGCTTGATTTTAGCATCAGCTATGCAAATTTGTATTACATAGACAATAACTATTCGGGCGACAGAAGAAGAAAGCTGGATACTATGTTGCGATTTACTCTGCCTTTATATACGGGCGGTGCGACCAGCTCAAGAGTAGAGGAGGGTAAACTACTAAGACTAGCTAGCATCGAACAACAAAAAGATATTCAAAAAGAGATAGAGATCAGCCAAAAAAGAGCGATAAATAACTATCTTAATTATATCGACGAATGCGAGTTAATGAAGCGCTCTTTGGAAAATGCGGAGCTTTATGTAAAATCAATAGAAAGAGGCTACGAAGAGGGCTTAAAAGATGCGGTAAATTTGTTTGATGCTCGCGCTAGAGTTTTTAAAACCAGAAACGAAGCACTAACGGCATCTTATAATTTGGTCCTCGCATATTTGGAAATCCAGTGGCTTAATTCCAATATATCGGTTGATATGATGCGGGACTTGCAAAGAGCGTTTAGGTAAAATTTATTTTTTAAATTTTTACGTTTTAAGTGATTTTTTATGCTATAATTAGCAACAGTATTCTGTAAAGATACCCAAAAACTCAAGAAACACACTAAAAAGGAGTCCTTA
>CALIWP010000083.1 GCA_938046705.1 uncultured Campylobacter sp.
TCGAAGCTATGGTGCGCGCAAACCCCGACGACTATGAAATCACTGAATTCGTTAAAAGCAAATACGAAGACCTAGGCGGTGCCACTACAAATGCCTACGACTACGACAAGATAAATTTTAAACAAGAGGGCAGAAATCTAGTAGGCACAGTATCGCAAGTAGAGCGCGGTAGCGGTAAATTTGCCGATGATAACACTACTCTAAGCCAAGTCGTGGGCTCAAAAGAGCTATATCCTGGCGAAAGAGACAAATATGATATAAACGACCAAGCCTTAAAAATGCAGATCAAATCTAAAAGCGGCGGAGATTATAAAGTGGACGTGATTTTCGGTAGCGCCGTACCGCCTGCAACATCAGGCAATGCTCAGGTAAGCATAACAAGGCCTGACGGCACCACATATACGACCGAGGTTTGGGATAGTTTTTACAACGACACCACAAACCCGCCGACCACCGAGGGTAGAGAAACGCAGTCAAAAAATATGACTTTTAGGCAGCTAAACGACATCATCGGTATGGTAGCTAGTGACAATGTTCCTGCGGGCGCCGGCGGTAGTGCCCAGGCTGATTATGTCGCCTACAAACAAGCTATAGCAAAATCGCAAGGTAGCGTAGAGGCAAATATGGATCACCGCGGCCGCATAAAAGTAACCGACAAGCAAAACGCCGTCACGCCGATAAAAGTCGGAATTTACGACGAGGTAAATTCTGATCAATTTTACGGAGATAGCACCGGCACGACGCCTGCAACCACGCAAGGAGACGGTTCACTATGGAACTTTTCGGCAAACAACGGTATCGAAATAGATAGCCCGAGCGTGGATATTTTTGATGACCTAGATAGGATGATAGAGGCCGTTAGAAGCGGCCAGTACCGCGCCGATAGCCAGGGCGAGCATCCGCGAAACTCCGGTATCCAGGGCGCGATCGAGAGACTAGATCACATCGCCGATCACGTAAACAAAATCCATACTAAAGTGGGCAACCAAACAAATACGCTAATACAGACCAACACGCACGCTAGCGTCATGGAGGTAAACGTAAAAACCGTCAAGGCCGATATCACAAACGCCGACTATGGAGAGACCTATATGAATCTCATGCAAAAAATGATGTCGTATCAGGCGATGTTGCAGTCCGTGGCTAAGATAAACCAGCTCTCGTTATTAAACTATATGTAAAAACTCGCTATAATCTACGGTTTTATTAAAGTTTCGTTATCAAAGTGGGCGGAGCGAAAATGGAGTCAAATTTTGATAAATTCGGCCCAAATTTAGCTCTCCCGCAAATTTAAATTTACTAAATTTAAAAGGACGCGCCATTTTAAGAGAATCGGTTTTAGTAGTAGTCGTTTGTTTTTTGATATTTTTCGGGATCGCTACCATCGCGCCTGCGGCAAATTTCGTCGGTAGCTTTGGCAACGCGATCGGGCTTTGGAACTTCAAGCTTTTCGGCTTTATCGCTTACGTTTACCCTTTTGTTTTTATATTTTTTGCGTATTATATTTACAAATATTTTAACGGCTTTAACGCCGAATTTGCCCAGACGACACTTGGAGCGACGCTGCTATTTTTAGCGTTTTTGATGTTTCAATCAGGTGCGGACGCTAACTACGGCGGACTGGTTGCAAACAGCATAAATGATGCGCTAAAAGACGTGGCCGGCGTGATAGGTATGTGGGTATTTATCTTGATGCTTTTTGTGTTGAGTTTTGGTCTCATCGCGCAAGATAACATCATAGCTATCCTAAAAAAAGCTTTCGTCGAACCAAGCGCCAATGAAGATAAATTTGAAAATATGGGCGATGTTAAACCAAAATCGCAAAAAAAACCTAGGCAAATCAAAAAGCCTAAAGCTCAAAGCGAGTCAAATTTGAGCGAGGAAAACGGCGAAAAGCTGGAGGACGAAGACGATCTGGACGATGAAGACGATGCGCAGGATGAAGGCGAGTCAAATTTAGAAGAAAAAAGTACTACTATAAACGGCGTCGAGATCCTAAATGAAGTCGCCGAAAATAAAAAACTGCTCGAACAAATGGAAAAAGGCAAGGTCGAAAAACCTAAGGATTTTGCGTTGCCGCCGCTTAAATTTTTAGCTGATCCGCCTAAAAGATCAAACAGCGTAAACGAAGCCGAAATCGATCAAAAGATCTCCGATCTACTCGATAAACTGCGCAAATTTAAAATAGACGGCGATGTCGTGCGCACCTACACGGGGCCGATCGTCACGACATTTGAGTTTCGCCAGGCGCCGCACATCAAGGTGAGTAAAATTTTAACCCTGCAAGACGACCTCGCGATGGCTCTGCGCGCGCAGACTATCCGCATCCAGGCGCCGATCCCCGGCAAAGACGTCGTGGGTATCGAGGTGCCTAATAAAAACATCGAAACCGTCTATCTAAAGGAAATTTTAGATAGCGAGGTTTTCAAAAACTCGAGCAGTCCGCTAACTATCGCGCTGGGCAAGGATATCGTCGGTGCGCCTTTTATCACCGATCTAAAAAAGCTGCCTCACCTACTAATCGCGGGCACGACGGGATCCGGCAAGAGCGTGGGCATAAACGCGATGCTACTAAGTCTGCTATATCGCAACAGCCCGCAGACGCTGCGCCTGATGATGATAGACCCAAAGATGCTGGAGTTTAGTATCTATAACGACATCCCACACCTGCTCACGCCCGTCATCACGCAGGCCAAGCAGGCCATCACTGCGCTATCAAACATGGTCGCCGAGATGGAGCGCCGCTACAAGATCATGAGTCACACTCGCACCAAAAACATCGAAAGCTACAACGAAAAAATGAAAGAGGAGGGCGGCGAGCAGTTCCCGTACATCGTCGTGATCATCGATGAGCTGGCTGATCTCATGATGACTAGCGGCAAGGACGTGGAGCTATACATCGGGCGCCTGGCGCAGATGGCTAGGGCCAGCGGCATACATCTCATCGTAGCTACCCAGCGCCCTAGCGTAGATGTCGTAACGGGGCTCATAAAAGCCAATCTACCTAGCCGTATCAGCTACCGCGTCGGTCAGCGCATCGATAGCAAGGTAATCCTAGATCAAATGGGCGCGGAGAGCCTGCTGGGACGCGGCGATATGCTATTTACGCCTCCGGGCAGCCCCGGCATCATTAGGCTACACGCGCCGTTTGCTAGCGAAAAAGAGATCGACACTATCGTAAATTTCCTAAAAGCGCAACAAGAAGTGGTCTACGACGAGAGATTTTTAGCCGAGGATGGCGCTAACGGCGGTGCGGGTGCAGGCTCCGGCGCCGTAGCTGGCGAGCTAGATGAGCTCTACGAAGAGGCCAAAGAGATCGTGTTAAGCGAGCAAAAAACCTCGATCAGCTACCTCCAAAGACGCCTAAAAATCGGTTACAACCGCGCCGCTA
>CALIWP010000084.1 GCA_938046705.1 uncultured Campylobacter sp.
TGATAAATTTTCTTTAAAGATTTCAATATTAATAGGCGTCGTTATGCCACAACACTTTTTAATTTCTCCACCATTATCCTTCACATTGTTATTTACTACATCTGTTACTACAGCATCATACCTACTCTCATCAAATTGGTGCCCATTTTTGTCGCAATAAGCCTTTAAAATCTCTTTATCAAATAAATAATTTTCTATTTCCCATCTTTTCATAACTCTAAAGCTATTTTCTTGACCATTAAGGTATTCTTGCCTATCAAATTCACTCACATTGCCGCCTGAAGCTATATCCCTATCTTTAAATACCCAAATTTCCAAGTCATTAAATACTTTTCCCAGTATGGCTATCGCTATTCTACTTCTATAGTCTAGCTCAGTATTCCCACCACTTGATACAAATAAAGTATCTGGATATTTTTTATTGAAAATATTATTTAATACCTTTGCATCCAATCCTTTTTCGTAGCTATCTTTTGATTCTGCTCTCCCTTCGCAATAAATTATTCTTTTGGGTGCAATTAAGCCTGTTAAATCGTCTAAGGCAGTTTCAAAAATTTCTTTCCATTCATTATAGTTTTTATCAATAGGTTTTAGTTCTATTTTATCGGATAGATTAATATCTTTATGAAATTTAATGATTTGACTATTGCCTATAAAATCCGTTTGTAAGGCCCTTAAAAAACCTATACTGTGCGTTGTTATCCAAATTTGACCTTCATCATCGATTAGATTATTTATCTCTTTCATAAGATTTCTTTGTATACATGTATTTATATGAAGCTCCGGCTCGTCTATTAAATAAATAGAGCCTTTATATTTTTCTTTTCTCAAAAATAAATCTAAAAGTATATCAACTACTTCTTTTTCGCCAGAAGATAAACTATTGAAAGAAAATTTTACATCAGAATCAGGCTTTTTGAAAAATAAAGTGCCATTGCCACCTTCAACTTCTCCCATACTAACTATTTCTAAATCTAAACAGTTTTTAATTGAATTATTTAGTCGGTCTATAACATGTTTTCTGGCTTCAGACGGCTTTAAATCATTATCATCTCTATATGAATTAAAATATGCAAGCAGTCTCCTATAGTTTTCTTCTATTTTTTCATCAATGCTAACGGAATAGCTCTAGCACCATATCTATTTTCCTCTATTGGGTTGACTGCTCTAATTTCTTTAATATTTAAATCATTATTGTATCTATAAGGGCTTCTAAACGAAAATAGACTATTTAGACTATTTTTATATTTTTCTATATTATACAGTTCATTCTTTCTACAAACAATACCACCTACAACAAAATCTATATCAATTAGTTCATAGAAATTTTTATTATTTGATCTAAAAAAATTATCCTTAACGCTACCGAATGGATCTGTTCCTATATGTGCACCCAAAGATGGGCCTAATGCAATAAAAGCGTCCAATACACTACTTTTACCACAACCATTTGGGCCGACAAGAGCAATAATTTTCTTTGGGCTATCTCCTAAATCAATAGTTAAATCCTTAAAACGTTTAAATTCTTGTATACGCACTTTAGATATCTTCATTGTTAAACCTCATTATTTTTAATTACGCTTCTCAAATTTCTGCTTTAAAATTTTAAAAACTTCATGCTTTGAAAGCTCGTATTTATCGTATATCACGGCATCGTCGTCGCCGATAGGCTGCATAAGGCCATCAGCAACGTCGCGGTCTAGCCTGCCTCTTTTAAATTTTACGTTTAAAACGTCGATTTTGCGTTTGGCGTCTACCATGCGAACGCCGATCTCTTCGATATCTTTAAAGTAAAATTTGGCGTTTTTGCCGCCCTTTTGCACTAAAAATCCGTCGTCATCGATGCTTAGAAAGCTAACCTGAAATATCTTTTTCACGCAAAAAACGGCGCAGATCACGGCAACGACCATCGTAAAAATGCCCGTCCCGCCTATGCCGTAATAAAAATACCCCGCGCATCCCGCCGCAAACAGCGCAACTGCCAAAAATAGCGCGCTTACCGCCCCTTTTTTATTTTCTTTCGTCGTCATTTTTTCGCCTTAATTAAGTTTTACGGCTCATTATATCTTAAGTTATCGATTTTTCGGCATTACGGAATAAAAAATAATAATAAAGTAGAAAATTCGGCGCAAGCAGATCTTTAAGCGCCGAATTTAAGGATTATTTTATTTTAGCTTCGAGTGAGATTTCTACATCCGGATAGCTTTTGCCGCCATGAAAAGGCTTGGCTGAAGCGGCGTATTTTTCAAATGTCTCATTGAGTTTCAAATCAGCCAACAAGTCAATGCCGATTTTAGCCTTTAGTTTACCATCTTCCACCGTATACTGCGTTTTGTAAGACTTTGAGTTTCCTTTTACGCTAACTTCGACTTCAGCTTCGCCCGCTTTTTCGTCGCCGCTTACGGATACAATTTTAGCCATTATTATGTTGCTGTCAAAGATCATACCGATGCGTTTGTCGCGATCGGGCAACTTTGTATCGATATTTTTAGGATCGATGTTAAACTCAAAGGTTTTTAGAAAATCGGCAAAATTTGCGTTTTCCGTGCTTTTAAAGCCAAGATCTTTAAACGTACCCTCGACGGCTGTTTTGTTAGCTAACTTATAACCAACGAATTTGACGCTAGGGTTGCCATCTACACTAAAAGCAAATGCCGAAGCAGCCAAAATAGATGTGACAAGCGCACCTGAAATAATTTTTTTCATACACTCTCCTTAAGATTAAGATTAATAACTAATATCATTAGAACGGGAATTATATAACCCATATCTTCAAAGAATGCTTAAATTGGATATTTTTTATCCTTTTTTATTAGTAATACTGTTTTTGCAGTACTTACATAACACATCTAAGAAATTTAAAGCGCAAAAAATACTATAATCGCCGCACTAATTTGCTCCAAATTTAAATTACTCTTTCCTAAAAAGAGATAAAAAAACCGCCACTTCTACCGCACTATCCGAAGCCTACACGCTGAAAATATTTCCTTTTCGAGTACCGAGCGGCAACCTCTAAAATGTAGCCAAATTTAGCCAAAGCGGAGTATAATGCTATTAAAATAGCGGCTTAAGGAGGCGAAATGGGTTTAAATTTGAGCAAATTTTACGCGTTTTTTGCCTTTTTTATCCTGATTTTTGCAGGCTGTGCGGACGAAAAGGGAAGCGCATTTTTTAACGGCTACGTCGAGGGAGATTATCTTTACGTCGCGCCTAGCGTTAGCGGACGGATCGTAAATTTAAGCGTCAAAGAAGGGTCCGCCGTTCAAAAGGGCGAGCCGCTTTTTGAGGTTGAGAGCGCCGAAGCGCTAGCAAATTTAGACGCAGCAAAAGCTAACGTAGAAGCTCTAAAAGCCGAGCTAGCCGACCTTAGCACGGGCAAGCGCCCGGAGGAGATCGAGCGGATAAATGCCGAGCTAAAACAAGCTAAGTCCGCGCTTTGGATCGCGGAGGCTAACTACGATCGCGCAAAGTCGCTGCTAGCTAAAAACGCCCTTTCGCAAAAAGATTTCGACGCCGCAAAGGCGGAATTTGACCGCGCAAACGCCCTAGTTAGCGAGCTAAACGCTGCGCTAAAAATCGCAAATTTGCCCGCTAGAAGCGAACAAATAACAAGCCTAAAAGCAAAAATACAAGCAGCCAAAGCTAACGAGCGCGCTGCACGGTGGAGACTAGAGCAAACCGCCGTCCTAGCGCCAAAATCCGGACTCGTCGAAGATATATTTTATAAAACGGGCGAGTTCGTCCAAAGCTCGCAGCCAGTGCTATCTCTGCTGCCGCCTAGCGAGGTAAAGATCAGATTTTTCGTGCCCGCAGGCGCGCTGCCTAGCCTGCGCGAGGGGCAAAAAGCGCGCATTAGCTGCGAAGGATGCGCGGATTTTACCGCTCGCATCGTAAAAATCGCGTCCGCTCCCGAGTACGCTCCGCCCGTCATCTACAACCAAACCTCACAAAGCACGCTGGTCTATCTAGTCGAAGCCGTGCCCGAAAACAACGCAACCGCACTGCACCCGTCGCTGCCGATAAAAGCGAGGCTAGAGCCGTGAACGCGCAAAATATCTCCGCTCAAATTCGGCGTTTAAATTTGGACGAAATTTCGCCGGGGCAAAATTTAAACGCTCGCGGCGGTAAAATTTACGGCACAGACAAAGCTCCGTCGCAGGCTGAAAGAAAATCAAATTTGAGCGGGTTAAATCCAGCAAACGAGTTAAAAGCGAAATTTGGCAACGCAAATTTGCCGTCAATTTTGACAAACGCAGCAAATTTAACCGCAAGCCAAAGCTCAAATTTGACTTCAAATTTGGGCCCAAAACAGCAGAGCGGCGACTACGCCATCGACGTTAGAGGCCTCACCAAAAAATTCGGCAAAAAGATCATCACGGACGGCGTCGATATCAGGGTCAAAAAGGGCAGCGTGTGCGGATTTTTAGGACCAAACGGTAGCGGCAAGACGACAACGATACGCATGCTTTGCGGCCTTTTAAAGCCAGACGGCGGTAGCGGCAGCTGTCTGGGGTATGATTTCCGCAGCCAAAGCGAAGCCATACGCCTAAAAACGGGCTATATGACGCAAAAATTCGGCTGGTACGACGACCTTAGCGTGAGGGAAAATTTAGAATTTATCGCTAGGCTTTTTGCGGTCAAAAACCAAAAAGACGCCGTAAATCAAATCCTAGACCGCCTAGATCTTGCCCCGCGTCAAAACCACCTAGCGGGCAGTTTATCTGGCGGCTGGAAACAGCGGCTAGCGCTTGCGATGTGCCTCGTGCACGGCCCGGAGCTGCTTTTGCTCGACGAACCCACGGCGGGCGTAGATCCAAAGGCTAGGC
>CALIWP010000085.1 GCA_938046705.1 uncultured Campylobacter sp.
AAAGCGCGCCGAGCAGGGCATAGTTTTCGTCGATGAGATAGATAAGATCGCCAGAATGAGCGAAAACCGCTCGATCACGCGCGACGTGAGCGGAGAGGGCGTGCAGCAGGCGCTTTTAAAAATCATCGAGGGCAGTCTCGTAAATATCCCTCCAAAAGGCGGCAGAAAGCACCCTAATCAGGAATTTATCCAGATAGATACCTCAAATATTCTATTCGTCTGCGGCGGTGCGTTTGACGGCCTGGCCGACATCATCGAGCGCAGGATCGGTAAAAACGTGCTGGGATTTGGTCAAGATAAACGCTCTAAAGACGATAGGGAAAATTTGCTAGACGCGCTTGAGAGTGACGATCTGGTGCATTTTGGACTGATCCCGGAGCTCATCGGTAGGCTACACGTTGTCGCTACGTTAAATAAAATCACCGAAGACGATATGGTGCGAATTTTAACCGAGCCTAAAAACGCGATCTTGAAGCAATACCAAAAGCTTTTTGCGATAGATAGGGCAAATTTGAAATTTGACGACGAAGCACTAAAAGAGATCGCAAGGCTAGCCATCGAGCGAAAAACGGGAGCTAGAGGGCTACGAAGCATAATGGAAGAGGTGATGACAGATATAATGTACGAACTGCCGGAGCTTGCAGGCTACGACGTGGTGATCACCAAAGAGGTCGTAAACGGCAAAGAAAAGCCGATTTTCGTAAAAAACAATAAAATAAGCGCATAAGGATACAGATGATTTTAGACCAACTAATAGGATTTTTTTCAAGCGATATGGGAATCGATCTAGGCACGGCAAATACGCTAGTTCTAGTAAAAGATAAAGGTATCATCATAAACGAGCCCTCCGTCGTCGCGGTACAACGCGAAAAATACGGCAAGCAAAAAATATTAGCCGTCGGCCACGAAGCAAAAGAGATGGTGGGTAAAACTCCCGGCGACATCGAGGCGATCCGTCCGATGAGAGACGGCGTTATCGCGGATTTTGATATGACAGAAAAGATGATCCGATATTTCATCGAAAAAACTCACCGCAGAAAGAGCTTCCTGCGCCCTCGCATCATCATCTCCGTGCCTTACGGCCTAACTCAAGTCGAGCGAAAAGCTGTA
>CALIWP010000086.1 GCA_938046705.1 uncultured Campylobacter sp.
GTCATCAGGCTGCACGCGCCGTTTGCTAGTGAAAAGGAGATCGACACGATCGTAAATTTCCTAAAAGCGCAGCAAGAGGTGGTCTACGACGAGAGATTTTTAGCCGAGGAGGGCGCTAGCGGCGGCGGGGGCGTAGGCTCCGGCGCGGTAGCGGGCGAGCTAGACGAGCTCTACGAAGAGGCCAAAGAGATCGTGCTAAGCGAGCAAAAAACCTCGATCAGCTATCTACAACGCCGCCTAAAAATCGGCTACAACCGCGCAGCTACGATCATCGAACAGATGGAGCAAATGGGCGTGCTAAGCCCGATGAACGCAAAAGGGCAGAGGGATATTTTGTAAATGCTGGCTGTATTTATTTTTAGATTAGCGTCATTAAATTTGAGAATAGGCGTCCTTTGCGAGTGACCCGCTTTGCACGGCATTACAAAGTTTTTGCGCGTTTAGCTAAAATCTATATTTAAATTTCCGACTGAATTTACGGTCAAATTTTAAGCTCGTCGTTGGCGAAATTTACTGCCGAAGCAAAATTATTTATAAACGTCAAGGCTTAAATTTAACTCGTCTATGACGCGTAATAGCCGCAAGACCTCGTCTTTTATGGCCTGCGCATCAGAAAGGCTTAGCGGCGGGTCTAATAGTGAACTTTCAAAACGGTTTTTTGCACCGTTTAAAAAGAGATAGAATTTATTGTCCATAAACGCCGCGCTTAGCGATACGGCACTGTCAAAACCCTGCTTAACCTCGCGTAGGCGTTGCATAAAACCGGGGCTTAAAAGATAGCGCGCTTCTATTTTGTCGTCGGTAAATACGCGAAATTCGCCGTTAAACTCTGTATCGTCAAGTATCTCTTTTTCGCCAGATATTTTCGTATTTAGCACCTTTTTGTCGGCTAGTATCGTTTGTCCTTTGAAATTTTTATAAAACTCGCAGACTAGTACTGTACCGTTAAAGTCCATATATTCGTCGTATATGACTTTGCTTACTCTCAAAAGCGCCAGATAAGGGTTTTTTGAGCCGTTTGAGTCATATGTTTTTTCTACTTTTATAGCCTCGCTTAATTGAAATTTGACATTAGCATAAGTACCGCTTATTTGGTCTTCGCCGTAAAAATTTACGCGCCTATATATTCCGCTTTTATAAAATT
Organism: uncultured Campylobacter sp.; assembly: GCA_938046705.1. The sequence continues at coordinate 1,145 of CALIWP010000086.1, forward strand.
CGTTTGCGCTGATGCCTTTTTGAGGCTCGTATGTAAAATTGCTATCTATATCGGCAATTACCGTGCTAACAAAAACATTTTTGTAGAAGCTTCTATACTCTTCCAGCGTTTTTTCTACTTTTGGAATCCTCGGCGTGACGTATATTGGGATGACTGCAAATAAAAGAAAGAATATTTCAAAGCGTCGCTCCATAATAATAAAAATTAGTATTGGTGTGACAAATGTCGTTATAGTCATAAATGTAGCGTATTTTTTGACTATTTTTTTACACTCATTTTGCTTTTGCGTTACGGCGGCGATAGCTTCTTCGATTTTTAGATTTCTCATTCGTAAAAAACTCGGTTTAGATAAAGGCCGTTTGGCGGCGCAGGGATACGAGTGAGCGGCTTTTGCTCGTAGATAGCCTGGCGCAAAAGCTCTTTTGCTTTGAGGAAATTTTCATCTCGGCAGTTGTTTGCGACTTCGTTTAAATTTGAGTTTTTGGCGTCAAATTTTGAAGCGATGCACTCTGCGCGTTCGGCGGTTAAATTTGCACCTTCGTGGCTTTTCGTCAGGATGTTATCGCGTCTTTTTTTGTTTAAATTTGCTCTCAAATTTGCCGCCTCTGGGCACTCAAATTTAAACTCCTGTGCCTGCGTTTGTCTAAATTTACCGCTTTTGGCAAGCTCAAGCGCCTTTAAAACGCTAGCGACCATGAGGCGAACCTGGGCGCGCAAAAAGCCGTTTGCTTTAAAAACGATAATCGTTCGTTCGCCGCGCTCGTAGCAAAAGGCCTTTGAAACGTGCCGCACCGGGCTTTTGACATCGCTGCCAAGCTTCATAAACGCGCTAAAATCGTGCTCGCCGACAAAAAGTGCGAGCAGCTCGTTTGCTAAATTTAGGTCAAATTTGGGCAAAAAAGTCTCGTAAGGCGACAAAAAAGGCGAAAACTCGCCGTGATTGATGACGTATCGATATGCGCGCGCCTTAGCGTCGTAGCGCGGGTGAAAGTCGTCTTTAACGCGACTTATAAATTTGACGTGAATAGCCGGATGGGCGTGGCGGTTGATGAGAGCTTTTAGGCGCGCAAAGTCCTTAAAATGCTCGCCGCACTCCACGCAGGCTACTTGATTGTTTGCGTGCACGCCCTTGTCTGTGCGCGAGCTGGAGATTATTTTGCTAAAGATCCCTACATGCGCTAGAGCCGCACCCAGTGCGTCCTCGACGCCGTTTTCGTGCGGCTGTGTCTGCGAGCCTTGAAATTTCGACCCGTCGTAGCTAAAAACGAGTTTAAGCCGCACTTAGTATCTTTTTAAAATTTTAGCCCTAAAGCTAAAAATCGAGGCGATAAAAAATAGCAAAAATATCGCCGCAATCGCGATAAAAACGCGCGAGCTAAAGAGCATAATGAGCGTAAAATACCCGAATAGCACGCCAAATATCCCAAAATACACAAAGCCCTTTTCGTAGCGGTAGGTTACGATACCAAGGCTCAAAGCAAAAAGCGTCGTCGCTAGCGGAAAAAGCGCGATAAGAACGTAGGTTGCGAAGTCTTTGGCGCGCTTTTTATCCTCGCTCATTGCCTGCCAATACTGCACAAACGACTTCGTCTGCGCGACGCTGTCCTCTTGGGCGGTGCTGATTTTCATCGTGCCAAAGTCGGTTTTATGCCACGAGGCGTCTCTCATATCGTAAATTTTGCCGTCTGATAGCGTAAACTCAAGCACGGCGTTGTTGTTGGTTAGGCGAGCGTTTTTAGCAAGGACGAATCGGTGCGCGCCTTCTTTTGGTGAATAAAGCGTCACGCCCTCGTAAAGAGTGCCGTTCTCGTCGTTTTTTTCGTTTTGGATAAAGACCATCCAGTCGGAAAATTTTTGCCCGAATTCGGTTGTTTTTAAATTTAGCTTGGCGACGGTTTTTTTGTATGAGACGAAATTTGAGTTTAGCTCCGCAGCCGTGGGGATCAGTACTATCGCAGTGACGATTAAAAAGGCCGAAACCGCGCCGCTAACGATAAGGAAAAATTTAGCGATCCTAACGGGCGAATATCCGAGCGTAAAAAGCACGATGCTCTCGTTTTCGCGCGAAAGTCTGAAAAACATGAGCGCAAGTGATGCGAAAAATGCGATAGGAACGGTAAAAAGTAGTACTCTAGGCAGCATAAACATATAGAGTTTAAAAAGCTCTATAAAGGTAATCTCGATGTATGAGGTGATACGCGCGATCTGGATGAAAAACACGATCGACATGATGAGAAAAAGCGTCGCAAATAGCGATGCAAACGTACCTAGGAAGTTTGAGAAAAGATAGCGCGCCGTCCTATCCATAAATCAGTCCCAAGATGTAGATAAACCAATCTTTAAATGCATAAACTATAAGCGTAGCAAGGCTCAAAAACGGCACGAAAGGCAGCTCGTATCCGCGCTTTTGCACGATAACGTATGCAGGTAGCGTCAGTAGCGCCGAGACATAGATCGCCATGAGGCCTAGCTTGATACCTAAAATAGCACCCATAACGCCCGCGATAAAAATATCTGCAGAGCCCATGGCTTCGCGCTTAAGAGCTAGGCTAACGAGCGCGCGAAGTAGCCAAAAGGCAAACATAAAAATCGCGGCGTTTATAAACGAATCAAAGGCGCGCAAAAGCCCATCCGAGTCAAAAGAGGTGGGAAGATTAAAACCGTAAAGCAGCGAAAATGTGACGCTGGCAAAAAGCAGCGGATCGGGAACGGCTTTATAACGAAAGTCGATCAGGCTAAGCGCTAGTAGCAAGATAAAGCAGATGTCAAGCACTGCCGCCTTAAAAATCGCGGCGTAAAAGCCGTCCGTAAGAGGCTCAAGTCCGTGTGTCTCAACGCAATACGCAAGCACGCAAAGCAGGCCGCTAGCAAGCTCAACTAGAGGATACTGAAAGCTGATTTTTTCGCCGCAAAACGCGCACTTGCCGCGCAAAAATAGCCATGCGAAAATCGGGACGTTATGATACGGTTTTAGCGGTGTTTTGCAGCTTTGGCAGTGCGAGGCGGGAAAATTTATGCTCTCGCCGCGCGGCATGCGGTAGATCAGGACGTTGCTAAAGCTGCCGACTACGGCGCCCAAGATAAAAAATAATAAAATAAAAAATACAACGGCGAAAATCATAACTCTCCTAATTTAATTTATAATGCATTTGGCTGCTTGCGATTATTTTTGAGCTAGCGGCGACGTTTTTAAGCAATGTTTGCGCAAATTTGCCGCGCGATTTGAGCTAAAATTTGACTCGTTATTTGCGCCGCAAAAAGCATAAAACACAAAATTTAAAGGCGATTTTAGCGAAATATTGCCTTGAATGATTTTAAATTTAAAGATTTCGGTTTAAAATTTATGCAAAACGGCGTTGCGGCAAGGCTTTTATTTGTCAAATTTAAAGGCACTTTCTCGGCGAGCGAATCAAATAAAACGACGTAAATTTAAAAGATAGCAGCAGCCAAAACATCAAATTTTAAAGTCCGCCAAACCTTCTATCTTTTTTCTTAAATTTGGCCGTTATCCCGGCCAGCTCCTCGCGCGTGAAATCTGGCCAAAGCGTAGGCGTAAAGGCAAACTCGGCGTATGAGGCCTGCCAAAGCATGAAATTTGACAGTCTCTGCTCACCGCCCGTGCGCACGAGAAGGTCGATGGGTGCGGGCTCATCGAGGCACTCTTGCAAGCTATCTTCGCTCAAATTTTGAGCTAGATTTTCGGCGTCAAATTTGCCGCCGTTTTTTTCGCAAAATCTCCTAAAAGCTCTTAAAATTTCATCTTTCGCGCCGTAGTTTAGAGCTAAATTTAGCTTTAGCCGCGAGTTTTGTGCAGTTGCGTTTTTGATCTCGTTTATCTCGTTTTTTAGCTTGTCGCTTAGCGGACTTTCGTCGCCGATAACGTTAAATTTGATGCCGTTTTTGATAAAACTCTCGCGTTTTGAGAGCAAAAATTTATGTAAAAGCTCCATCAAAAACGCCACTTCGCTCTTTGGGCGCTTCCAGTTTTCGGTGCTAAATGCATAAAGGCTCAGCACCGCCACGCCCTCGTCGATGCAAAACTCGCACATCTGCTCCACGACGTTTGCGCCAGTTTCGTGCCCTTTGGTGCGTAGCAAACCGCGGCGTTTGGCCCATCTGCCGTTGCCGTCCATGATGATAGCGAGGTGATTTAGCTCGTTCATTTTAGCCCTTAAAATCAATTATTTTGCCGCTTGGATCAAAAAAAGCGGCGATGTTTTGAGTCGTTTGTGTTTCGCAGCTAAACTCGTCTCGCAATAGCCTAGCAACCTTGTCAAACGGCGTTTGCGCGCTGATTATTTGAGCGCCTTTTAGCGTAAAAATAATCGGAGCAAAATTTGAAAAAACAAGGTAAATTTGACTCGTTTTAGCGCCATCAAATTTCATCTGAAAAACGCCTTTTGCGCCGTTATAAACAAACGAAATATTAATGATATTTTTTTGCAGCGCAAGCAGCATTTGAGCTAGATTTTCAAAGGTTTCTCGCGAGTCTGCCGCGCTAAGACCGTTAAATATATATTCATAAAACCAGTTTAGATCGGGCTCGCTTATCAGTCTTTCTATTAGCGCTAGCCCATCAGGCGCAGCGTATGCTAAATTTGGCTTTTTAAAGAGATTTCTTATCACGATATTTTCGGTGCCGCTTGCGATCTCGCCCCAGTATTCACCCTCCACGTCGAGGCTTTTCATGCTTTTGGTGCTTAGGATTTTGTTGCCCATTTTGAGATTGTAGCGATTGTAGCCCGTCTTTTCGGCGACTTTGATACTGATGGGCAGGCTCGCGTTTAGAGCCGTGCCGGCGCCGCCGCTTGCGATTTTTTGCACTCGTGAGACGGGATTTATCATAGCTTGCTTGCTAAATTTACGATTTGGCGCGCCGCGTCATCTTTGGATGTTAGCGCGATATTTTGCGCGTCATGTCGCGTGATAAAGGTTACTTGCGTGCTATCCGAGCCGAAATTTATATCGCCGCCAAGCACGTTTAGGCAAACGGCGTCGAGGCTCTTTTTTTCAAGCATATTTTTTGCATTTTGCATAGCGTTTGAGGCGTCCGTTTCCATTTTAAAGCCGATTTTTTTTACGTTTTTAAAATCCGCCAAAGAGCCCAAAACATCATCGTTTTGCGCGAGCTCCAGCGTCCAAATTTCGCCTAAATTTTGCTTTTTTAGCTTGCCTTCAAATTTGGTTTTTGGAGCGTAGTCGCTAACCGCAGCCGCCATCGCGAGTAAATTTGCGTCCGTCAAATTTGCGTGCAGTAGCTCTTTTAGCTCCGCCGAGCTTTGAAATTTGAGCGTTTTATAAGGCGCATTCGTCGTCTCAAAGCTAGCTATCAGCGTCACGTCCGCGCCCGCGTAGTAAAAGGCGTCCGCCAGCGCTTTTGACATCTTGCCGCTGGATAGATTGGTCACGGCTCTTACGTCGTCGATCTTTTCGCTCGTGGCGCCGCCCGTGACGATCACTTTTTGCCCTTTAAATTTGGGTTCAGCAAGCATCCTTTTGGTTTCGTAGATGATCGTAGAAAGATCGGCCAGCGCGCCTTTGCCTGTGTCGCCGCAGGCTAGGATTTTTTCTAACGGCTCGATAAATCTCGCGCCGTTTGCCGCTAAAAATTCGAAATTTTTGCGCGTGGAGAAGTGATTTATCATTTTGTCGTTGGCTGCGGGCGCGATGAGTAGGGGAGCGGGGCTCGCGATCAGAGTCTGCATAAAGACGCTATCGCAAATGCCGCTTGCAAGCTTGTTTATCGTATTTACGCTCGCAGGCGCGATGAGGATTAGATCGGTTTTGGCGTAGGCGATGTGATTTAGCCCGTCCTGCCAACTCTCCGTGCGCGAGGTTAAAATTTTATGCTCGCACAGCGCTTCAAAGCCCGCTTCAGAGCAAAATTTGAGCGCTCCTTCGCTAAGCATAACTCGCACGTCCGCACCCTCTTTTTTTAGCGCGGATAAGATCTCATAAGCCTTATAAAACGCGATACTGCCGCAAACCGCGAGCAAAATTTTTTTATTTTTTAGCATTTTAGTCGCTTTTCGTATCGTTAAAAAATTTATAAAAAAAGCCTTCTTTATTTACCTGTTTCGTGCGGCTGATAGCTAGAGCGCCGCTTGGTACGTCGCTAGTTACGGTGCTTCCCGCGGCGATTAGCACGTCGTCGCCGACTTTTACGGGGGCTACTAGCTGCGTATCAGAGCCGATAAAGACGTTTTTGCCGATTATCGTTTTATGTTTGGCTTTGCCGTCGTAGTTGCACGTGATAGTGCCGCAGCCTACGTTTGTGCCGCTGCCTATCTCGCAGTCGCCAAGATAGCTTAGGTGGCCTGCTTTGACTCCGTTTAGCCTGGCTGCTTTGAGCTCGACGAAATTTCCGATGTGGGTGTTTTTGATCTCGCATTTTGGGCGTATGTGCGCGAGCGGGCCGACGTCCGAGTCCTCGATGACGGAGTTTTCTACGACCGAGCCGCTTTTGATGACGGAGTTTTTGATGACGCACTCTCCGATGACGCTTACGTTTTCTTCGATGACGCATTCGCCTTCAAATTTGGCTCTAGAGTCGATATATACGCTATTTGGTAGCCGTATGAGTACGCCGCTTTTCATCAAATTTTTCTTGATTTCGTCCTGCATCAAATTTTGGGCGATACTGAGCTGAAATTTATCGTTTATGCCCATGAAATTTTGCTCTTCGACGCTGATGGCCCAGCACTTTAGACCGCGCTCGTTTGCGATTTTGATCGCGTCGGTTAGGTAGAATTCTTTCTGCGAGTTTTCGTTGCCGATGAGAGGCAAAATCTCGCGCAAAACTTCGCTTTTAAAGCAGTAGCAGCCGGCGTTTGCGCTTTTTATCATTTTTTGCGTCTCGGTCGCGTCTTTTTGCTCGACGATGGCCTCGACTTTACCGTTATTTACGATCACGCGGCCGTATCCGTACGGGTCTGCCGCCTTAAAAACGCTTAGCGAGATGTCTGAGTTGCCCGCGCTTAGGCGGATCAAGTCGTTGGTTTTGATAAGCGGCATATCTCCGCACAAAATCAGCGTTTTTTCGCTATTTAGCGGGATGTTTTTTAGCGCGCCCGCAGTGCCAGGGAACTCTTTTAAATTTTGTTCGTAAATTTTAGTTTGAGGGAAAATTTCTTTGATTTTGGCTTCGACGAGTTCTTTTTGATAGCTCAAAACTACGCTCACGTCGCTACTGATCTCGTAAGCTTTGCGTAAAATATGTATGATCATCGGCTCTCCGCAAAGCTCGAAAAGCACCTTTGGTTTAGTTGATTTCATCCTCGTGCCAAGCCCCGCGGCAAGCACCACTACGCCGATATCGCTCATCTTTTTTCCTTGTTTAAATTTGAGCGATTTTATCTCAAATTTGCTAAATGCGCGATTAATGCTTTTTGGACTTAACAAATTCTTAAGTATTAATCAATATAATCACTAGTCTTAAAAATAATCAAAATCAAAATTTAAAGGATGTTGCTTGCTTTCGTTTGTTAGAAAACTCTTAAGAAGA
>CALIWP010000087.1 GCA_938046705.1 uncultured Campylobacter sp.
ATTCGTTGAAAAAGAGATGGCGCTGGTAAAAATCCCGCTAAGCGAAAATTTCGGCGGGCTGGACGCGATACTAAAGGCCTACAACGGCATCGTAGCCAACACCAACGAAAACTACATCGTCGTCATGGTCAGCGACGACGCGAGCAGGATAGAAAATTTCCTCAAAGCTATCAAAAAATTTAACCCCACAGACGTCGTGCGCGGCGGCTCGGTGCTAATGGATCTGTGATGAAACTAAGCGAAATTTATAAAATTTTAGGACTGGAATTTAGCGGCGAGGAGCTAGAGATCACGGCTCTAAATTCGCTCTCAAACGCAGGTGCTAGCGAGCTTGGCTACTGCGACAGCGAGAAAAACGCTAAATTTATCGAGGGCTCAAAGGCGGGCGCGATTTTAGTCGCATCAAATTTAAAAGAACTCGTCAGCGCGCAAAGCAGGGCAGTAGTAGTAGAAAACCCGCACCTTGCTTTTGCTATTTTGAGCGAATATTTTGCAAAAGAGCTTCTAGCCTCCCAGCCGCAACCCGCTCAAATTTCGCCAAGCGCAAAGATAATGCCAAACGTCTACGTGGGCTCCGGCGCCGTAATCGGCGATAACACGCTCGTGATGGCCGGCGCCTACGTCGGCGATAACGTAAAAATCGGCGCAAACTGCGTCATCCACCCAAACGTCGTCATCTATAACGACACCGTTATCGGCAACAGCTGCCGCATCAACGCAAACGCCGTCATCGGTAGCGACGGCTTTGGCTACGCGCATACGAAAACGGGCGAACACGTGAAAATTTACCACAACGGCAACGTCGTTTTAGAGGATTTCGTCGAGATCGGCGCATGCACGACGATAGACCGCGGCGTGTTTGAAAGCACGGTCGTAAAAGCATACGCCAAGCTCGATAACCTCGTGCAAATCGGCCACAACTGCGAGATAGGCTACGGCTCGATACTGGTCTCTCAGGTAGGGCTCGCAGGCTCGACCAAACTTGGACGAAACGTCGTGATGGGTGGACAAAGCGGCTCGGCAGGGCATTTAAAAGTAGGCGACTTTGCCCAGATAGCGGCGCGCGGCGGCGTGTCAAAGGATATCGCGGGCGGTAAAAAATATGCGGGTGCATATCCGATAATGGAGCTGGCCGATTTTTTCAAACTGCAAGCTAAGATCGCGAGGTTTTTTAAGAAAAATTAAAAATTTGACGGCTTTTACGTAATAGCCGTCAAATTTGACTATCAAAGGCGTAAATTTGAACGCAAAATCCACAGAAAAAAGCAAAAGAAAAGAAATTTTAAAAGCTATAAAAGAAAAAAGAACTAGCCGAATTTAGGCAGAATTTGCCCATGTCCGAGGATAAATTTATACAACTTTTTGAGATTTTGGATGCCCAGCTTCACGAGCGCGGCTGCGATCACAGCCTAAAACTCACCGAGCAAATCCTTGTAAATTTGGGCGTAAAAGACATTTTGAGCGTGCTTGCGTAGCTTAAAGAGCAGGGCGGATACTGCGACTGCGAAGTAATGATGAACGTTGAGCAGAAATTTGAGTATTTAGATGAAAGCTATAGGTAATAGAAGCACAAAGCATGAAAAAGCATATTTAATGAAAATATTGTATCCAAGACTATTTTAACTCAAATAGTCTTATAAAAAGGAATATATAATACTATGGATAGGAATCAAAATACAGGTTGTAGTCTATATAAATTAGTAAAAATTTACGTAAAAAGTTTATATAAAGGCAATATGAGAGCTATTAAGAAATTTGTACTCTCAATTATAATTATTGTAATAATAGCATATTTTTTTCTCTTATGTTTTATTGGTAGCGACAAGCTTGGTACTACTGGTGATTATTTTGGCGGGATACTAAATCCCATACTGGCTTTCTTGTCTTTAATGGCATTATTAAAAA
>CALIWP010000088.1 GCA_938046705.1 uncultured Campylobacter sp.
AGCTTTTCGCGGCTGACTTTAAATTTATCCGTTATCGGTCGCATGATCGGGCCCACGATGAGGGAGTTTGCGTAGTCGTCGAAAAACACAAAAAGTCCCATCACCCAGGTTGAAATTTGAGCCGAAACGCCTGTTTTAGCCTTTTTACTTAGCCATATCGCCACGGCCTTGGTTCCGCCCATTTTGGTGATGAGCGCGACCACGCCGCCGATACAAAGCACCTGAAGCACGATGCCCGCATTCCAGCTATCGGCCAGCGAGCCCACGACCCTTTTTACGATGTCGGTAAAGCCCTTTACGAAGGTCATCGGGATGCTTGAGTCGATGACGTTTATGAGAAACGTACCGCTAAAAACGCCGATAAAAAGCGACAAAACGACGTCTTTGGTGATAAACGCCAAAACTATCGCCACCACGGGCGGGATAAGCGTCCAAAAGCCGAATATTTCGGCATTTTTTTTCGCTACTTCGGGATCTACGGCTAGCGCCAAGATCGGCAAGAGCGACAAAAATAAAATCTTTTTCATCAAAAACTCCTTTTTGTTTTTCGTCGGTTTAATCAAATTTTCCGCCCCGCGTGCGGTCGGTCGGTATTTAAGGCATAAATTTAGCTAAATGCGGCTTAAATTTTTGTTTTAAATTCGCTTAGAATTCAAAATTTTTAGCTCTTTATTAAAATTTTATGTTAAAAATGAGGCTTTTGTGGAAATTTTGCTTAGCATGGCACCAAACACCAAATTGAAATTTGCTCGTAGTTTAGATTTTGCGGTAAATTTTAGCTTTGATTTATCGGTCAAAATTTGGTATTTATCGAGCCGCGCGTCATTTGCACGAAAGAAGATTAAATTTAGATTTCGTTTCAAGATTGAGCGGGCTGGGGCAATGCAAATGTAGCCTCGCTTCCGCCGCTTGAATTTGCGATCAGACGTAAATTTAGGATTAAATTTGACTAAAAACAGCTAAATTTAATCCTAAAATCCGCAAATTTAACGCCAAAAGCCTACTTTTTCTCGATAAAAAGCCCGGCCCAAGTCTGCTGCGTTGCCATCGCCTCGACGACGTTGATATTGACGCGATGAGGCATGTTTAGGCAGTTTAGCACGATCTGCGCGATATCCTCGGCAGTGATGTACTCCACGCCCTCGTAAACCGCGTCGGCTTTAGCCTTATCGCCGCCGAAACGCACCTCGCTAAACTCGGTCTTGCAAATGCCAGGAGCTATCTCGGTCACGCGTATGCCGGTGCCGCGGATGTCGTTACGCAGATTTCTACTAAACTGCTTTACAAAGGCCTTACTGGCGCCGTAAACGTGACTGCCCGGATACGGCCATGCGCCCGCGGTTGAGCCTAGATTAAAGATATAGCCGCTCTTTCGCGCGATCATGAGGGGCAAAACGGCCTTGGTCGAATATAAAAAGCCTTTGATGTTGGTATCGACCATCGTCTCAAAATCCTCGATGCTAGTCTCCGCCGCGCCTTCAAGCCCCAGCGCTAGGCCTGCGTTATTTACGAGCACTTCGATATCGCCAAACTCCTGCGGTAAATTTGCCACGCCGTCAAAAACCGCTTTTTTATCGCGGATATCTGCGACGATGATGTGGGTATTTCCAAGCTCCTTTGCCAGAGCTTCGAGCCTTTCCTTGCGGCGAGCGAGCGCTACGATCTTGTAGCCTTCGCGGCTGAGCGCTCTAGCTATCGCCTCGCCAAAACCAGAAGTAGCCCCCGTGATAAAAGCCGTTCCTTTCATATTTTTCTCCTTATTCGGTGATCAAATTTGACTCTAGCCCCATCGCCCTTAGATACTGCGCGTTGATCTCTTTTTTGCCGATGATTGCGTAGTCTAGGGCATTTAGCCCGTTATCATCCACTGCCTGCACGTCCGCGCCGTTATCTACCAAAAGCTGTAATATCTCCACATCTGCCACTCCCGCCGCGCTCATCAGAACGCTTTTTGACGCCTCGTCAAAGTCGCAGAGCTTCACGAAGCTTGGTAGCTGGACGCTCAAATTTGCGCTATATGCAAGC
>CALIWP010000089.1 GCA_938046705.1 uncultured Campylobacter sp.
TAGTTATAAACGCATTTAACCTACTTGACTACGGCAGAAAGGTCAAAGATAGGCAAAGCCCTGTCATCGCAAAATGCGCATTTAGCAAAAAAGAGAGACTAAAATATACATTTTTAACAAGGCTTTTTGACGGCGCCGTGGATATCAAAACCTACAACGAGCAAAACGACGCAAACATCAACAAAGATCTGTTTGTCGAGCTTAGCTTGCTAAAGCTAGTAAACGCGATCTACGAAGAAAACGGCGTTATCAAACCGACGTTTTTCGGCGAATACATCTGCGTCGTACTCATGCGCGACTTTTACGCGGGCATGGATAAGGTGCGCGCGATATTTAAGAATGACGCGAAGATTAAACGTAGTAAAGTGCTTCGCATCATGAGCGAAGACACCGAGCAAAAATTTGATCAAAACATCATTCAGCCGCGAGCCGCTATGTAAATTTGAGTAAATTTGACGCGATTTTGCCGTCAAATTTATCTCTCCTGCGAACTGCCTTAAATTTATCGCGAAAATAACCCGCCGCCCAAGCTTGTTTAAATTTAATTTATGCTAAATTTCGCCCCGAAAGCGACCTTGCGGGCGCAAATTTTACCAAAGGCGAAGCGGTGGATACGGATAAATTTTTAAGCGAAATTTGGGGCGCTCTTAAGCTCTTTTTGGATCCCAAAACGCAAATTCTCGCAGACGAGCGAAGCCTCGCCGTTTTGCTCGCGGCAGATGCTAACAATTTCGATAGATTTATGGCTCTCAAGGAGTTTAGAGATATCCTTCACGCGCTTGGGCTAAAGGCCGACATATACAGCCTCCAGTGTGCCCAGCTAGGCGCGATAAACGCTCTAAAATCCGCAAAAATCTCAAAATCAAAACTTCTGGCCGCGCTAGAAATCCTGCAAACCGAAAACATAATCTCCGCCGCGCATTTTAGTAGGCTTGCGGCGTTTTTGCACTCTCTTAGCGCAAATTTGTCCGCAGGGAACGAGCAAGAGGGCGCAAATTTTAAAAAATCAGACGTCTTTCATCAAAAAATAGATGCGCTAAACGATATCTGCGAGCGAATTTTGTCACTAAACCCGCACGCCCACGTTGCAAACGCGGCGACAAAAGCGCGGCAAAAAGCGCACGACCTAGAGTTTAACGTCGCGGTCACCGGCGTCATAAACGCGGGCAAATCAACTCTACTAAATGCGCTACTGGGCAAGAAAATCCTGGGCGCCTCAAACGTGCCAGAAACCATAAATTTGACCGTGCTAAAATACTCGCCCGAGCCTTTTGCGAAGGTAAATTTTTGGAGCAAGGCGGAGCTAAAAGGGCTTGGCATAGCTCAAGATCGAGATGACGATATAGCTCAAATTTACGGCGATTTTGCCGTCAAATTTGAGGGCGATCCGAGCGAAACGACGCAAAATTTAAACGGCAAATTTGACGCGGACGGCGACGAGCTAGCGGCTAAATTTAAAAGTTCTAGCGCGGATCAAATTTGCTCCGATCAGCCCGCTAGCAAGACGGTCAAAACGGACGAGATCAAGCTCTACACCTCGGCGGACTCCAAATACGCTAAATTTGTAAAAAGCGTCGAACTCTACGAAAATTTGGAGTTTTTAAAAGATAACGTACGTATCATCGACACGCCCGGCATCGATGACGCGGTGGCTGCGCGCGAGGAGCTGGTGCGGCGATTTATGCGGGAGTGCGACCTGATGGTGCACCTGATGAACGTCTCGCAAAGCGCCACGCAAAAGGATTTGGACTTCATCGTCTCAAGCCTGCAAAACTCCCACGCCGTGAGGCTCGCCGTGCTGCTCACGCACGCGGACGTGCTAAAAGAGGGCGAGCTAAACGAGGTCGCTGCCTACGCCAAAAAGAGCGTCGAGGAGCGCACGAGGGAGCTGGGTATCGGGGCGGAGTTTTTCGCCGTGAGCGCTAAAAGCTACTTTGAGGGCGGGCAAAACAGCGGCGTCGAGGAGTTTAAGGAGTATCTTTACGAGACGCTTTTTGGGCAAAATAGCCAAAAATCTCGCCTTGGCATCGAAGCATATAAAAAGGAGCTCGGCCGCGTCTGCGCGCAGTTTGCGGCGGATACGCAAAGCGAGATTTTAAAACTAACGGGTTCAAATTTGAGCTTGTCGCAAAAGCTCGCCGAGCTAAACGAGCAAAAAACCGCGCTAGATAGCCGCCTAGAGGACGTGAGATACGCGGTAAAAGAGGAACTAGAGCGCCTAGATACGGCCAAGACCGCAGCTAGCTACGAGCTTGGGCTAAGGTCGCTAGCGCAAACGCTAAAGCAGCGCGTCGCGGATGACGTAAACTACGCGGCCTCTAAAAAACAAAAGATCGATCCGCAACGCCTCTCGCGCATCGCGCAAACTACGATCAAAGACGGTATCATCGTCCTGATGCGTCAAAACCGCAACGAAATCGTGCGGCAAATCGCCGCGTGCGCGCAAAATATCGCGCTGAAATTCGGCGAATTTGAGGGTAAAACGGCAGCAGCCGAGGTCTTTAGCATAAACGACTATCTGCAATCAAAAGGGATAAGCTTAGAGTGCGCCCAGGTCGCGGACGCGGTGGCTAGCGCGGCAAACTCGGGCGCGCAAGGCGTAGCCGAGGCCGCCAAACTAGCCGCAGAGGAGTTTTTGGGTGCCCAGCGGATCAAAAACTTCGTTTTCGAACTTAGCGAATTTGAAAAAAGCGAGTTTAAAAAGCAGATCGAAGCCGCGTTAAAAGATAAAGAAAAGGCGCTCGCAATCAGCGAAGAGGCGCTAAAAATCGAGCTTACCGAGCTAGCAAAAACTAGCGGGCGAGACTCGCGCGAGCTAGAGCGCCTAAACTCGCAAAGCGAGGTGATAAATGCTATAAATTTGGAGCTGCAAAGTGTTTGAGGAGTTTATAAACGCATATAAAACGCGGTACTTTAAGATATTTTCGGACGATTTTCACGGGCGATTTAGGCGGCTGCAAAACGAGCTAACCGAGCCCAAATTTCACCCGAGCGCCGAGCTAAAGCAGGAGCTAAATAAGCTCGATCTGTTTTTATCCGGCCCGCTTACGGTCGCTATAGTCGGGCAGTTTTCTAGCGGCAAATCGACGTTTTTAAACGCGTTTTTGGGTAGCGAAATCTTGCCATCAGGTCTAACTCCCGTGACCTCAAAGCCGACCTTTATCAGATACGGCGCCGCGCCAGGACTTAGCGTGATTTACGAAAACGGCAGAGAGCTGCATCTGGGCGTCGAGGAGATCGGGCGATTCGTTGATCAGCGCGTATTTGGCGATGATGTGAACAGGCTTTGCGTTTACGCGCCCTCTGAAATTTTAAAGCTGGTAAATTTCGTCGATACGCCGGGGCTAAACTCGCTCTCAAAGGCCGACACCGCCGTCACGCACGAGGTGCTAAAAGACGTCGCGGGCGTCATCTGGCTAAGCCTCGCCGACAACGCCGCGCGCGCTAGCGAAGCCGCGCAGATCGAGGAGTTTTTGGCTGGCGGGGGCAAAACGGCGATCTGCTTGCTAAATCAAAAAGATAAGCTAAGCAAGGACGAGCTTGCGCGCCTCAAAACTCACGCGCAAACGACCTACGGGCGATTTTTTGAGCGCATCATCGCGGTTTCTGCAAAGCAGGCCGTAACGGCGCAGGCAAACGGCAACGCGACACTTTTGGCGGAGTCAAATTTTAGCGAAGTGATAAGCGCTATCCGCGAGCTTTTTGGCGGCGAAGAGATAAAAGAAAAGTTTGTCCGCGAAAAGTGCGCTAGACTGGTTGCCGTAAACGCAGATCAGCACGAAAAAATCGCTAAAATTTACGAAAAAGCGGGCGAGATAATCTCCAAATTTGACGCTGAGCTGGAGTCAAATTTAAAAGCCGTGCAAGAAAATTTTAAACCGAAAATCGAGCTAGCCTTTAACGAGCTAAAACACGTCGCAAAGCTCGTTGCAGACGAGATCCTAGCCAGCTTAAAAAGCGTGAAAAAGTATAAATACGCGCCGCGAAAAACGCTGCTAAAGGGCGAGTATTTTGAAGCTAGCTCGTATGAGGCGGTGGATTTTGACAGCGACGAGGTGTTTTCAAAACTCATCTACAACGACGTGAAATTTGCCAAATTTTTTAGGACGTATAAGCGCGGCCTAAGTGCGTTGCAAGAAGAAATCGGCGCGGCGCTGGATGAAATTTACGCTCGGTTGGAGCGTGAATTTATGATTTATAAATCGGAATTTGAAAACGCGCAAAAAGAGGACGAAACGCACTCCGATACCGTGTTTGCCGATGTTAGGACG